>JBPCUO010000103.1:0-5672 GCA_051011135.1 Bdellovibrionales bacterium | reverse complement strand
ATATTGCGGGAACGGCTTATAATATGAATCAAAGAATAGAGTACTGCTCACCTAAACAAGCCTCTGGAGTGATGGTTCGAACTTTTGTAGAACTCGCTCGCTCTTACGAATAATTTTTAATCAAACTGAATTTGAAAAGATATTTCTGATCCGGGTTCATAGTTTATGATGTAATCTTCTTCTGAAGAATTAAAAAACTTTACAGATTTTAAAAGCCATTTTGAAACTAAAGGAAAAGAAATATCATAAAAATGAATGAAAGTTTCTTCAGTATCCGATTCAAAAAATCTTTGTTTTGCATTAGCTCTCATCTCTTGAACCGGTAACCAAGTCGGTCCTATGAAACCTTCTTCCTTCGCAAGACAAGGAGATTGAACCACCATTAAACCTTGCTTACCATTGATGGAAACATCTAAAGCCACAAAAGTTGTCTCTACATAAGAGTATCTTTGGCAAACAAATTGATACCCTCCGCTCACTTCATTAGGAATTAAAAATTGACCTAGGTAAAACCCAAAGGAAGCATCTTTTTTAATTGTTTTTGAATTTTGAAACAATTGAGCTTGAATTTTTTTATTTATTTCCTCTAAAGAAACCGAGTACAAACTTGTTTCTTGAGAACTGCTAGCAACACCTCTTGTTTGAGAAGGTCGAACTTGAACATAAAGCTGCTTATTCCAAGATTGAATTCCTAAAAAAAGACCAGCTCCAAAAAAACCTAAAAATGAAAAGGTTGTTACAACTGGAATATAATATTTTTTATATTTTTTAAAAGCTTTCATTATCCCCACTTTACTTTATTGAGTTTAACCTAGCTCCCGGTATATTTTAAGATGATTTTTTAAAGAACTTTCTTTTGGAAAAAACTCAATTTTTATACCCCCTAAAGTCTAGGCTTCTTTTTTCTATTTCAGCAATTAAAGCCAAAACTCCTAATTTAGCAATCCAACCATAAACATTTTCCATAACATGACCACGAACTTCTATTTCTAAATCACTTACACAAAGTGTTCTATAAACAGCTCCTGGGCTGTTTAAATTGGCTTTATATCCTTGTTGCTCATGCCCCCTTAAAAAGCCTCCTGTGAGCTCGGAGCCCAACATATAAATCACAGGCTCCACCGAGCTTTTTTGAGTGTCATCTTTTAAACTGGTAGGAATTCCCTCTTGTATAATCAGTTCCTTAATTTTAGAGCCTCCTTTAGAAGCTTTCATTTTTTTTCGAGTTTTATAATTTAAATGATCCAGCTCATCAGCATCATTAATAGTTGTAATCCCCAATCCATAAGTTCCTGAATTATTTTTTAAAAAAAGATAAGGATCCTCCTTGTAATTATCGGGATGATTATCCTTTAGTGTTTTTAAAAATTCAGAAGCTTCTTTTTTTAAAAGCTTTAAAGTTGCTGGTGAATCCAAATCAAAAGGAGAAAAAAACTTTGTTGCCACTTGTAAGCACCAAGGATTGATCCCCAGTAAAGAGGCAAACTCCTTAGCAATTTGATTGTACTCTATAAAAAAACTATGCTTTCTTCTAGAGGCCCAACCCATTTCTATACAAGGATTGTATTTGAGATCTTTATTTAAATTATCATAAGCCACTGAAAAATCATTGTTACTAATAATAAGATCTCCCTGTTCTTTTTCAAGAAGACGAATAGAGAGAGTTCGACCAGATGCTGATTGTATTTTTTGAGGAGAAGTGATTGCTAAACCTGGAACACAAATTAAAACTTTATAACCCGCTGACTCAATAAGAGATTGGATGACAGACAGATTATCCCAATAATATAAATTTTTAGTATGTTCTTCGGCTAATAGTAAAATCTTTTTACTAGATGGGTAATGTTCTTTTAAGTATTTTTTAATAAGTTCAATCGTTGTTTGTTGATCATTGTCGCAAATGTTATTAAATCCCGCAGGGAAAACATTTGCATCTATACAAGATATCTTATGACCTGAATCTCTAATATCAAAACTCGAATAAAAAGGAATGGTTTTGTTTTTAGTTTTTTCCTCAAACCAAGAATTAACCTTATCTAAATTTTGAACAATAAGTTCTGCAAACTCTTTACGAAATGTCACAATAAACCACCTATTTTTTTTGTTTGTTGCTGATAAAAAGCCTGCCATTTTAAAGATCCTTCTCTTTCCACCATTGCTCGGCCTTCTTTTAAAGAGTCTTGAAGCTGTTTTTTGAAGGTCTTTTTAACTTTTGGAGAAGAAGACAAAAGAGCCAGGCGAAGTTTATCAAAAAGGCTCTGGATTTCTTGTTGAGATTTGTAAGACCATTTTTTATGACCTACAAATAAAGATTGAAGCAGATAAGTTTGATGATAAGGAAAGGCTTGAAGAAAATAAGAAGCAAGCTGCTTGTTTTCTGCCAGTAATTTTTTCGATAAATAACTTTGCCCCATCACATAAAAAATACGACTGATATTTTCTGACATGTCTTTTGGATCTTTATAACGATTTTTAAAATATAAAATATTTTTAAAAGCTTCTTCTTTGTATTGATTGGCTTGATTTGTTTTTCCAAATCTTGCATAGGCAAGACTTAAACGAGCAGGATAAATCACTTGATTGATTTCTAAAGGCAGGTATTTTTTAAGATTCTCAGCATCTTTTAAAGAGACAAAAGCGGCTTTAAAATCTCCTAAGCATTCGTAACTGTAACTGATTTCTATTAATCCACGAGATTTTAAAGGAAGCTGCCTCATTGATCTTTCCAACATGCGACGATAGCGAAAAATCGATCTTTCGCAATTTCCTAAAAATCTATAATTACTTCCTGAATTAAATAACATAACGGCTTCTACAGGTTTGTCTTTTAATTCTTTGATGAGTTGATCGTAAATGTGAACTGCTTTTTTAAAATCTTTATTTCGAACATAGATTAAAGCTTGATCCATTTGTTGAAGCTGAACGGTGGATAAATCTGAGGGTTTGATAGTTGTTTTTGTAAATATTTGACAAGAGGCCAAGGTCAAAAAGCCTAAGAAAACTCCCAAAAAATTAAATTTCAAACTTTGAAACACTTGTATGGATATACCATAAAAAATAGTAAACTCAAATCTGATTTTGCTTGAAAAAAAGATCAAGAACCTTTAGCATAGCCTCTTCTTATTAAAAAGGATTCATAGATGGAAACTACTATTAAAGAAGAACAGGGTTTAAAACGAAAAGTAGAGCTTATTATTCCCCAAGAACAAGTGGATGCAAGTTTTTCGAAAAACTTGAAAAAAATCCAACAAAACACAGAAATACAAGGGTTTCGAAAAGGAAAAGCTCCGCTCGAATCTATTGAACAAAATTTTTATAAAAAAGCTTGGGAATCTGTTATGAGTGAGCTTTTTGAAAGTTTTTATCCTAAAGTTTTAAAGGAAAATAAACTGACTCCAGCAGGTCAGCCAAAGCTTTTAGACATTCAATTAGAGCAAAAAAAACCTTGCACTTTTTTATTTGAAGTGGAAGTTCATCCTTCTATAGAAGTTAAAAATTATTTAAAACTAAAAGTAAAAAAACAAGAAGTGAAAATCACTGACGAAAATGTATCTCAAACCTTGGAGCGATTAAGAGACTCTTTTGCGAGTTATAAAGATTCTTTAGAAGTTCGCCCCCTTAAAAAAGAAGATTCGGTTCTAATATCTTTAGAAGGCTCTTTAAATGGAACTCCTATTAAAGAATTAAATCATCCAGAACTTTTGCTTCAATTAGGTAACGACAAATTAGCCTCTGGTTTTGATCAGAATTTAATGGGATTACAGGTTGGAGGAGAGAAAAGTTTTAATTTTCTTTTTCCAAAAGATCATGCTTACACCAGTATCGCCAATCAACAGGTTTCTATGAAAGTAAAAATCAAAGCTTTAAAAGTTAAAGAAGTTCCTCCTTTAGATGATGCTCTTGCTGAAAGATTTAAAATCAAAACTTTAAAAGAGTTAAAAGAAAAAATTCATAAGGATCTAGAAGATACTCAACAACAAAAAGCTAAAGAAAGCATGGAAAACGAAATTGTTACTCAATTAGTAGAAAACAATCCTATTACAAACATTCCTCAATCCCTCATTGAAGATCAAAAAAAATCTCTTATTACTAATGCCAGAAAAAGGTTGGAAGATTATGGAATGAATGCACAACAACAAGAAGTTTGGATTAAAGAACAAGATGCTCAATTTGAACAAGAAGCTAGATTTAATATTCATTCAGGTTATTTATTAGAGCAATTAATGCAAGATTTAAAATTACAAACCACTCCTGAAGATATTCAAAAAGCTCTTCAAGAATCTTTTCCTTCTAAAAATCCAGAAGATATGAAAAAAGATTTACAAAAACATAATTATTGGAATCAATTTTTATTTCATTTGAATCGAAAAAAAGTGATTTCTTATTTGATTGAAAAAGCAACTGTCTCTCATTGATTTTTTTGTTTTTTTAGTTCCTCAAAAGCTTTTTGAATATCGGGATCTTCTAAAAGAGAAGTTATTTTTTTTGGATCTTTTAAAGATGTCGGTAAGGTAATATGAGGCTCAATGCCATGCCCATCAATTGATTTTTTAGAAGGAGTTTTATACTCCCCTACTGTCAACTTTAAAGCCCAACGATCTTTAATGGGAAAAATAGTTTGAATGGAACCTTTTCCAAAACTTTTTCGCCCTACTAAAAGAGCTCTCTTATGATCTTTTAAAGCTCCCGCAACCACTTCACTTGCACTTGCAGAATACTCATCAATTAAAACAACTAAAGGAAAAGAGCCTAGAGTATCTGAAAAATGAGCTTTTAATATCTGATCTTTAGGATCTGGCTTTGTCTTATAATAAACAATAACACCTTTATCTAAAAAAAGATCAGCCACTTTAACTGCTTGATCTAAATCCCCTCCTGGATTTGATCTTAAATCCAAGACTAAACCCTGAATGTTTGATAGGGGTTTTAATTTTTTATTAATTTCTAAAGTTGTTTTTTTAGAAAAATAATAAATTCGTAAGTAATAAAAATCGTCTTTTATTTTTTTAAACTTTACCGATTTGATTCTGATTTTTGTTGATTTAACTTTAAAAGAAAGAGCTTGCTTAGTTCCTTTTCTTAAAACAACAAGAGTATATCTTTTTTTAGGTTTGTGAAATAATTCAGAAAACTCCCCCACTGTAAAATTTTTAACTCTACTTTGATTCACTTTTAAAAGTTTATCTCCTTTTTTTAATCCTGCTTTATCTGCTGGAGAATTTTTTACAATAGAAATAATTATTAAAGATCCTTTTTTGCTATCAACTTCTATACCAATTCCATAAAAACTTCCCTCCACTTGCTCTTTTAAATTTTGCATCTGTTGGGAATCAAAGAATTGAGAATGTACATCGACCTCTCGTAATAAGCCTTTAATCGCTCCTTGAACTAAAGTTTCTAATTGAACTTCTTTAAAAGAGTATTTTTTTATGAGATTTAAAACTTGCGCAAATAGCTCTAAAGAAGAATAACGATCTGCAACGACCGTCAAAGACATTAAGGATACTAAAATAATAATAAACTTTTTTTTAATGTACATTATTAATAATTAAACTATTAAATGATTTTTAAGGGAATAAAAGATGTTTAAATCGGACAAACTTCTAGGTCTTGATTTTGAAGCTCATATCTTAAAATATTTTCTATAGCCTCTAAAGTCCCCATCAAAGCAC
>JBPCUO010000102.1:0-25284 GCA_051011135.1 Bdellovibrionales bacterium | reverse complement strand
AAAGATGGTAAGTTGTGTTGATATAATTAAATTTCATTTTTTGCTCCTGCTTTTAAAAGATTCAAAAAACTTTCCATCTAGACTTCTGTTGAGAGAACAGGGATTATCTGGTGTTTTTTTGATTTTTTGACAAATCAAAGGGTGAGGTTTGTCAGAATCCCCTGTAATTTTTAATAATAAAAGACAAAAAATTGACGATTTTTGTGGCAGCTTGTAAGGTCTATTTTTAAGAGAGGTATTATGAAATTTTATCGTTTATTGTTACTTTCCATTGTTTGTATTATGGCTTTTGTATCAGGGTGGTTTTTAAGAGGAGTGTATTTTTCTGATCAAAACCATGGTTTGAACTCTTCTTTAATACGAAGATCGGAGTGTAGGGAGACTTTTAAAAAAAGAGATGTTTTAAAAAAAGCAACTGCAAAAGATCAAGATTCAGGTTATGAATCCCTTGCTAATTCTGAAACTATAGATCCTTTAACAGGAGAAATTAGGCAGCAAATCGATTCTCTTAACAAAGCAGAGGAGGATTCTCCTAAAGTTTTAAGAAGTAAAAAATTAATAAAAAAACAAAAATCCTATGATGTGAGTAATAAAAAATACATACTCAGCATTCCTAATAACAGTACTTTTTTAATAAGAGGAGCATACAGTTTTTTAATCAATGTTTTTTCCAAAGAGGATGAGGCTGCGGAATATATAAAAACATTAAGAAAAAATTATCCTTTATGGAACTTTTTTCTAAAAGTTTATGAGGGAGGGTTTAAAGTTTATATAGGGCCATTTGAGGATCAAACAAGGGCTCATAACTTTATAGATTCTATTCCTAAAAAATCTTTTCCTTTTAATAGTTACTTTTTAGAAAAACAAACTCTTTAATTTATTTTTTAATCAGATGGCATCTCAAGATTTTAGTACGCTCTATGAGCCTTTAAACGAAAGGCAAAAAGAATCTGTTAAAAATTTTGAAGGACCTTCTTTAATTTTGGCAGGAGCAGGCTCTGGGAAGACTCGAGTTTTGGTGTATCGTATTGCTGCGCTTTTATTAGAAAAACAGGCAAATTTAGATCAAATACTAGCAGTTACATTTACAAATAAAGCCGCTCGTGAAATGAAAGAAAGAACCGAGATTTTACTTCGTCAACATGGCTATCCTGTAGGGTTTACGCCTTGGATAGGGACTTTTCATTCTGTGTGTGCACAAATTTTGAGACAAAATTTACACCTTATGCCTACAAGAGATCATATTGTTATCTATGATCAAGGAGATCAACTTCGTCTTGTTAAAAAAATTATGAAAGATTTAAATATGGATGAAAAAACACATCCTCCTAAAAACTTTCGAAGCCAAATTAATCTTTGTAAAAGGATGGCGATAAGTCCTAAAAATGTGAATCAAATGCCTTATCATCATGATCCTCGTTTTGAAGAAGTTTATAGGGATTACGAACAAGCTCTTAAAGCCGCTTCTGCTTTTGATTTTGAAAGTCTTCTTTTCGAAACTTATCTTTTAATGAAAAAGCATCCTCAATTTTTAGAACAATTACAAAATCAATTTAAATACATCTGTGTTGATGAGTACCAAGATACTAATCACATTCAATATTTATTAATTAAACAACTTGCGTCTAAGTATAAAAATATTTGCGTGGTAGGAGATGAGGATCAATCGATTTATGGTTGGCGAGGTGCTGATATGCAAAATATTATGGATTTTGAAAAAGATTTTAAAAATTGCAGAGTTTTCTTTTTAGAAGAAAACTATCGTTCTACAAAAAATATTGTGGAAGCGGCAAGTTCTGTGATCTCTTATAATAAAATTCGTAAAGGTAAGGTTTTATTTAGTAATAAAAATCAGGGAGAAAAGATTTTAATTCGAGAAGTTTTAAATGAGTATGAGGAAGGGAAATTCATTGCAGAAACGATTCGTCAAATGTGCTCTCAAGGAGATTTCAGCTGGGAGGATTTTGCTATTTTATACCGAACCAACGCGCAGTCTCGCTCTTTAGAAGATCATTTTAGAGTTTTAAGAATACCTTATAAAATTGTAGGAGGAGTTCGTTTTTACGAAAGAGCAGAAGTTAAAGATGCCCTTTCCTATTTAAAACTTATTTTAAATACCAAAGATGATATATCTTTTTTAAGAATTATTAATAGTCCCAAAAGAGGTTTTGGTAAAACCACTTTATCTCAATTACAAAAAATATCTTATGAACAAAAAATAAGTCTTTATGAAGTTTTAAAAAATTCTTCTCCTCAATTAAAAGGTAAAAGCCAAAGAGAAGCTCAAAAATTTATTCAATGTATAGAAGAGATGAGGCAGCAAAAAAACACCCTTCCTCTTTATGAATTGTATCTTTTGGTTTTAGAAAAAAGTTCTTATTTGGAAAATCTTCAAAATGATAAAAGCATAGAATCTCAAAGTCGTATTGAAAATTTGCAAGAATTAGGAAATGTCATCGAGCAAGAAGAAAGAAAAATAAATGGAATTTTAGATTTGGAATCTTTTTTAGAAAAAATGAGTTTATTAACAGAAGATGATAAAACTAAAGATTCGCAGCGATCTGTGACTTTAATGACCTTACATAACTCCAAAGGATTGGAGTTTCGTACCGTTTTTATTTCTGGAATGGAAGAGGGCTTGTTTCCCTCTTTTCAAAGTAAAGAAGATGATAATGTCGAAGAAGAAAGACGATTGGCTTATGTGGGAATGACTCGCGCTAAAGAAAAATTGGTTTTATCTTTTGCTCGCAGAAGGAAAGTTTGGGGTAAGGATCAATACAACCCGCCCAGTTCTTTTTTAGAAGAAATTCCAGAAGAGTTTGTTCAACACGAAAAATCTGAATTTTTAAAATCGTTTACGGATTCCAATTCCGATACTGATTTCGATTCGGATTTTTAATAGATTAAAAAATCTTTTCTTTGTTTTTTCCATTTTTGCTCTTCATGCAGGAGATATTCTTCACGCTCTTTAAAAGAGGTTTGAGAAGATTCAATCCAGTTTTTTAAAGTTTCATCTCCGCTGATAATATCAATAGGCCATTTTTTAAATTCATATTCATAAGGAGGATTGAGTTTCCAAGGAATTTCTGGATGCGTATGGCGAAAAGCTTTTAACAATAAATTCATAAGACGGTAAGGACGAAACTCGCCCTTTGAACTCCAAGAAGAATCTAAATGAATTTGAAAACCATAACAGGTTTTATTTTTAAATTTATCAAATTGTGGTTCAAATTCTTTTTCTCTCAAAAAACATCCTTTGAACCACGCTTTTCCATATTCTTTAATAAAAGATTTTATTTTTTTAACATTCATATTAGGATGACCAAAGACTTCTAAGGGCTTAGTTGTTCCTCGTCCTTCTGACAAAGTGGTACCTTCTAAAAGAACAGTTCCGGGATAGCATTTTGCACAGCTAAGGCTTGTCATATTAGGACTAGGATCAACCCAAACTTTATTTTTCAAAGGATGCTTTGGGGAGTAAGATCGCATAGGAATCACTTGAAGATCTGTCTTTAAATTTCTATGGTGTTTAAACCATAAAGCCGCTTCCCCTAAAGTGAGTCCATGACTCATGGGTAAAGCCGCTTCTCCAACAAAACTTTTAAAATTAAGATCTAAACAATTTCCCTCTACATATCGCCCTAAAGGATTAGGACGATCTAAAATATAGATTGTTTTTTCATTTTCACAATCTTCTATCAAATAAAATAAAGTGGTTAAATAAGTATAAATGCGGCAACCCACATCTTGTAAATCAAAAAGTAAAACATCAAAACTGTCTTTCATTGCTTTGGTAAGGCGACGAGTTTTTTGAGAATAGAGACTAAAAAGAGGAAGCTCTTTCCATCTAGTATCTTCACTTGTAATCATATTGGCTTGTTGAACTCCTCCAAATCCATGTTGAGGGCTAAAGACAGAAGAGATCAAAAGATCCGGATGATTTAAAAGCAAAGGTAAAACCAATTCTCCTTTTTGAGTCACAGAAGCAGCGTGACCTACATAAGCAACTTTTTTAGATTTTATCTTTTGAATCCATTTAGGATTTTTTAAGAAAACTTCTGAACCTAAAATCATAATAGTTTTGATAAAGATCGATTCGATTTTAGAACACGCTTTTTTTGCTTTTTTTTGTATTGTTCTAATTTAGAATGTAAGGATTTATCTTGAAGAGCTAAAATTCTTATAGCAAGTAAAGCAGCATTATAAGAGTTATCAATGCTAACTGTTGCTACAGGAATATCTTTTGGCATTTGAACAATGGATAATAAAGAATCTAAACCTTTTAAAGATTTTGTTTTTACAGGAACACCAATAACAGGCAAGCTTGTAAAGGAAGCTGTCATCCCTGGAAGATGAGCCGACCCTCCTGCTCCTGCAATAATAATTTTACAACCTCTTTTTCGAGCTTTTTCCGTATATTTTTTCATAAAATCAGGAGTTCTATGAGCAGATACGATTTGAACTTCTGTAGGAACTTTCCATTTTTTAAGACAATCAATACCGGGCTTCATAACCTTAAGGTCTGAAGTACTTCCCATAATAACAGCAACATCTAGTTTTTTAGCCATTTTCTTATCCTATAGATTATGTAACCAATTTTTTAAAAATAGGGAACACTTTTTTTTATCTATTTAGATTTTAAATTTTTTTCGAGCTTTCCATAAAGTAGAAAGAGCTTTTTGGGGAGAATTTTCAAAACTATTGATATGTCCCATTTTTCTTCCGGGAGTGTTTTTGTTTTTTCCATACCACCAAAGAGAAAAATTTTTATAAAAAGATTCGAATCCTTGATCGAGTTTTATTTTTTTTTCTCCTATTATTAAAAAAGGTTTGGCTTGTTTTCCTCCCAGTAAATTTAACATAGCAAAACCTTTTTTTAAAGTTTTGGGTGGGAGTAAGGGTAGATTATAAATGGCTTTTAAATGCATTGTGAATTGATCTTCTGTGAGGCCGTCAAGAGAGTAGTGACCTGAATTATGGACTCGAGGAGCCACTTCATTAATCCATAACTCAGAGCCTGTATCAAAAAGTTCAAATGCTAAAACTCCTTCATAATTTAAGGCATTTAACATCCTATTAATTTGTTTTTTTAAGGGATCTAATCTTTTATGATGAACAGGTCCTTTGACCCAAAGACAACGAGAATCTTTTTGATAACTTTCTACTAAAGGAAAAAAACATACAGATCCTTTTTTATTACGACAGGCTATCAAGGCCAGTTCTCTTTTGAATCTTATAAATTGCTCTCCAATAAACTCAGAAGAACGAGATCTAAACTGAAAAATATCTTTTTTATTTTTTATAATAAAAGTTCCATAACCATCGTAGCCTCCTGTTCTTGTTTTTAAAACAATAGGACCTTCTTTTTTTAAAAGATCATGAAGTTTATCCAGATTTTTTTTAGAATGGTTTAAAGTTATTTTAAAAAAAGGAGAAGTTTTTAAGTGGTATTTTTGAAGAATTTTTTTTTGAGTGTAACGATCTTGTAAAGTTTTTAATGCCTGAAGAGAGGGAGCGATAGAAATTTGCGAGCTTAATGATTTTTTAATGGTTTCAGCAGGAATGAATTCACTTTCAAAGGTTAGAAGATCTATTTGTTTTAAAAAAGAAGATAGGCATTTTGTATCGTAAGGATCTCCCTTAATCCAATGAACAGATTCTAATTGAGCCGCAGGATCCTTAGAGGAAGGGGATAAAATAAAAGTTTTAATTTTTAAATCTTCTGCTTTAAGAGCTAGCATTCGAGCGAGTTGACCTCCACCTAAAATACCAAGTTTTTTTAAAGAGGAAGTTTTTTTAATAGATCAAACCTTGATTAAAAATGGATCCTCTAAGCATTATCAGCTTGAAGAAGGATGTCGAGTTGATTTTTTTTATCTAGTTCCAACATATCGGAACAACCTCCGATCAATTGATCATTAATAAAAATTTGAGGAACTGTTTTGAGTTTTGTTTTTTCAATTAAACTTTTAAATTCTTCAGGTTTATCATCTAGGATAAACTCTTCATATTTCATACCTTTTTGTGTTAGAACTTGTTTTGCAAGATCACAAGCAGGACAAGTTGTTTTAGTATAGATTTTAACAGTGGCCATTGATGCTCCTTTGTACTCTTTTATCATTACAAATTTTAAAAAAATTGTCTATAAAGTTTTGCTTCTTTTTTCCTAAGGTTTAAATCACTTTTTTTTAGAGGATCAATAAATGCTTGTTATAGATATTTCCAGTTCTTTAGCGATAGTTTCTTTAAGTTCATAAGCATGAACAGGGTCGTGACCTGAGCCAAAGAAAACATCTTTAAAGGGGATAGTCTTTTTTAAAGTTGTTAAGCCTTCGACTAAAGATCCCGGCAGGATTTTAACGGTGAGTATAATGTCTTGTGAAACAATGGGAGCGATTTGTTGAGAGACAACCCTTTGTAAAATTTCATAAAAAACTCCACTATCCTCAATATCTTCATCTTCTGCGTAAAATAAAACGAGTTCGTAGGGGCGATTGTTTTCAATGCTTTTTATTTTTTTCAAAGCGGTCATAATGAGTCTTCGAGTATTTGCTGTTCCTATACATAAAATATATTTTTTTAAATCTTCAGGAAGTTCAGGCATAGACTGAAGAGAATATTTTCCGAGACCTAAACGAAGATCGGAATGTGTCACCAATCGAGTTTCTAAAACACTCCAACGATAATAAGCCATCAGCAAAGAAGTAATGGCTATTAAAAAAGTAAGCATAAATAACACTTGAGAATTCGCATGGGAAATCAAGGTTAAAAGAGCAAACCCCAGGATAAGAGCTGTAAATACAGAAGGCAGGGGAAAGATTTTATTTTGAAATTTTAAATAATGTTGAGAAAGATACTCTACAGGAGTTGATTTTTTATAACCTTTATTTCTCATAAGAATCACTCCTATGGCAAAACTCACCATAACACCTAAAAAAGCAATTTCATAAACTTTGGCAACAATATGAACTTCTCCTGCAACCAAAGCGGCCATTGTCATAGAGATAATCACAAAGGGAAAAGTGATATAAGGGTAACCTTCTAAATGGGAGTATTTATGAATCCATCTTTGAAGAAAAAACTGCGGAAGATTTCCATTTTTAGCCATCGTTGTTGCTAAACCTACAAAACCGACAAGAGCTGTGTTGGTTGCTGCAAAAAGTGTGAGACTTGCATTGATTACCAAAACAGTTTTTAAAAAAGGCCCTCCTAATTTAAAAGTCACTTCTGACAAGAGATGATTCAAATTTCCATCGACTTCTTGAGGAGTTAAAAGAGCTAAACATATAAAAGAAATTAAAGGAGCGGTCAGGGATACTGCTAAAATAACAGTTCTATAAAGTTTATCTAGCGTTTTTGTTTGAGGTTGCTTGATGGATTCAATAATTTGAGCCGCCGATTCAAAACCTGTGATTCCTAAAAACGCTGCTGAAAATCCGTAAGCCAAAAGAGGAAAGGTAATTTCTATTTGTCCTTCCTGATAAAAACGAAGGAATTTTCCCAGATCTAAACTTTCTAAATTCAAAAGAAGATAAATAAGTCCCCAAATTCCAATAAGGAATAAAAAGACAAAATGAAAAGAAGCAATTCCTGTTACAATTTTTGCAGGCTCTTTTAAACCTTTAATATTCAAGATTCCAAAAAAGATAATAGGAAAAAAAGCAATTAAAACAACAGTGCCTAAAGAAACATGAGAAGAAAACAAAGAACAAATATAATAGCTTCCTGAAAGAGAACTAACAGCAGCTGTTGCAAGGTAAGAGACAAAAGTTAAAGCCCCCGCTCCTACAGCAGATCGTCGCCCCATGGTTCTTAAAATCATAGAATAAGCTCCTCCATTTCTTGGAGACATGGCCAAGCCTTCTTCATAGGTTCTTTTAAAGATCCACATGGCTAAACAGGTTGTGAGCACAAAGACAGGAGCTAAATATCCCACAATAGGAAATAAAATACCTGTACTATAGAGAACAGAAGTTCCAATGTCAGAGCCTACAATTCCTGCAGAAACGAACCAATTTAATTGTGTTTTTGAGCTGTTATCATCCATCTTAATTTTATTTTTTAGTGAGACCTATTATGTGTTCAAATTCTTTTTTTGTCACGGGTAGTATAGAAAGCCTTTGTCCTTTTTTTAAAAGGAGCATATTTTTTAAGCTTTTTTCTTTTCTAAGTTGTTCCAAAGTTAAGATTTGTGGAAATTTTTTTCGAAACTTAACAGTAACAGCAAACCATCTAGGCTTGGCTTGAGTGGCTTTAGGGTCAAAGTATTTGGATTTTTTATCTAAAGCCGTCTGATCGGGTGAAGCATGCTTAGAGACTATCCCTAATCCCACCACTCCAGAAGGCTTAGCGTTAGAATGATAAAATAAAATAGAATCTCCTAGTTTCATATTATGAATCATAAAATTACGGGCTTGATAATTTCTGACGCCTTCCCAAAAGGTTGCCCCTTCTTTTTTAAAATCATCAATAGAATAACTAGAAGGCTCTGATTTCATCAACCAAAAGCAAGTGTTTTTAGCATGCATAAGAGATGTATTATCCTAAACATCTCTAAAAAATCAAGATGACTTAGTCTTTAATATGACATTCCATCTTCTTCTTGAATCCCTTTATATCTTATTAGATACTTTGATTTAATGAAGAAAGTAAAAGCCACTCTTGGTGATAAAATGCTGCCTAAAGATAAGCTTTGGTCGACTCAAACACAAAGATCTTTAGAGAATTTTAAAATTGGCTCTGACCGCATGCCTTTAGAGTTAATCTATGCCTTAGCTCTTATTAAAGAATCTTGCGCAGAGGTCAATCAGGAATTGGGCTTTTTAACTCCTGAAAAATCTAGGGGGATTCAACAAGCCGCCAAAGAAATTCAAGAGGGCAGATGGGATGATCAATTTCCTTTAGTGGTTTGGCAAACAGGCAGTGGAACTCAAACCAATATGAATGTGAACGAAGTGATTGCTAATAGAGCTGGGCAACTTGCCACCAAATCCCTGGATATTCACCCTAATGATGATGTGAATAAATCTCAATCTTCCAATGATACTTTCCCGTCTGCTATGAGGATTTCTACTGTTGTTAGCTTGCAGAAATGCTTGCTTCCTGCTTTGGATCTTTTTGAAAAAACTTTAGATCAAAAAGTAGAAGAATTTAACAAGATTATAAAAATAGGTCGAACCCACCTGATGGATGCTGTTCCTTTAACTTTAGGACAAGAGTTTTCTGGATTTAAAGAACAAATCCGTTTATCAAAAGCAAGAATTCAAAATAATTTAAACCATTTATTAAGCCTGCCTTTAGGAGGTACGGCTGTAGGAACAGGTCTTAATACGCCTCCAAACTTTGGAAAAAAAGCAGCTCAATTAATTTCTAAAAAAACGGGTTATGATTTTGTAAGTGCAAGCAATAACTTTGAAGCGATAGCAAGTCATGATTCCTTAGTTCAAATGAGTGGAAGTTTAAAAACATTAGCAGTGAGTTTAATGAAAATAGGAAACGACATAAGGCTTTTAGCAAGTGGACCTCGTTGTGGTTTAGGAGAATTGACTTTACCAGCCAATGAACCGGGAAGCTCGATCATGCCTGGTAAAGTCAATCCTACTCAATGCGAAGCTTTGACCATGGTTTGTGCTCAGGTGATAGGTCAAGACATGAGCATCTCTTTAGGAGGCTCTATGGGGCAGATGCAACTGAATACTTTCAAGCCTCTTATTATTTTTAATATTCTTCGCTCCTGCACCTTGTTAACAGATGCTTTAAATAGTTTTCAGGAAAAATGTCTCAAAGGAATTCAAGTCAATGAGGAAAAAATAAACAATTATCTGAATCATTCCTTAATGTTGGTCACAGCTCTTAATCCTCATATAGGTTATGAGAAATCTGCACAAATTGCTAAAGCGGCTTATAAAAATGGAACTTCTTTAAAAGAAGAAGCTCTTCGATTAAAACTATTAACAGAAGAAGAATTTGATCGCTTGGTAGATCCCAAAAAAATGATAGGTCCTAATTTAAAACCTTCTTCTTAAAAATTTCTTTTTAAAAACATGGATTTTTATTTGTTTTTGCTACCTCTTTTAGGCCTCCTGTCAGGGATTTGCTCTTCTTATTTGGGAGTGGGTGGAAGTTTATTTATAGTTCCTCTTCTTCCTGTTTTAGTAGGGTTCTCTCCTATTGAGTCTCTTCAAATTTCTCTTTCTATGATTTTTGTAATGTCTTTTATTAATACCGCTTCTTTTTATTATCAAAAGTTAATTTTATGGAATTGGGTTTATCCTATTATATTAACAGGTTTGGGTTTTTCTTTTCTCTCTAGTTTTTTGATTCAATTTACAACAGCAGGTAGAATTCGATTTGTCTTATGGTTGTTTCTAACTTTTATGTTGTTTCTTCCCTTCCTATTAAAAAAACTTCTTTGGCTTTGTAAAAAACAAGGGGTTTATATTTTTGGATCTCTGATGGGGCTTTGTGTAGGTTGCACAGGTTTAGGAGGAGGTTTTATTCTGAGTCCTTACCTACATGAATCTTCCCAAATACCTTCTAAAAATGTTTCAGCGGTTGTGTGTTGCTCTATGTTTGGAACTAGCTTTTTTGCTCTTCTAGGTCAGATTCGTTCTGGGTTTTTATGGAATCAGGGCAATTTATTTTGGTGGAAATGTTATTTATTACTTTTAATTCCTTCTATTGTGGGTTTGTTTCTGGGTTATGCTTTAAATAAAAAAGATAAAAATTCTAAAAGAAGAAGCAAGCTTCTTAGATTTTTAATCAGTCTTATATTTTTAAAAGTGAGTCTGGAATTTTTTTAAAGATAAAAGGATTTAAAAAGTTAATCCATCAAAATTGATATCAAAGTAATAAGTTTGCTTTTCATGTTTATAAGGGATGCAAGCATCTCGGTGAGAGTGAATAGTATTTCCATTCCCCCACCATCGATAACCTTTGACACCAATAACGGTGTTATATTTTTTTAAAGGATCTTCAACTTGAACCACCTTTAAACGACCAGAGAGTTTATTGTCACCAATAATATTTCTATTAAAATACCTATATTGCAAATAAGAATCTTTTAAGAGTTGAATGTCTTGGTTTGTATTTCCTTGATTTTTTATGCTCATTTTTAATTGTTCTGCCGTGTGGTAGAGAACTTTTGTATTTTTATTCCTGATTATTTTTGTATATATTACATGAGTCTCATTAATAGGAGTGTCCTTGATATGAGAATTGTAATAACTTTTAGGAATTAAAAAATGAGAATGTCCCATATCTGCAAAGTTAATAAAATCGGCATAACTTTTCTTTAATGCTGTTTGGATATGTAAAATAGTATTTTTAATAAAGTTTTCTGTGACAATAATGTTGGCATTGTTATGTGTATAGTAAATTTTAAACAGATCATCTGTAGGGTCATAATACATAGGGTTAGATAATCTTTTAGAAGATTGATAGAGGTATTGAAAGTTTTTTTTAATATCGAATAAACTAAGTCCCCAAGAAAAATCTCCAAAACTCAATCTTTGATAGAAGTTTGCTTGTTTTTTGCAACGAATTTTTGCTTCTTCTATCAAGGAATCCGCTCTTCCAAACATGCTTAAAGAACAAAAAAGGAGGCTGATAAAAAGTCTTGAAATTTTCATTTGTATCAATCTTTCAGAAAAGTAGGCTGCATTCAATATTTTTTTTAATAAATTGAAATTTTTTAAGATTTATTAAGTTGTTTATTTATAAAATTAAGCTAGATCTATAACTTTTTTAAATAGTAAGAATAATTGGGAGTGGATTAAAAAGGCTGGTTAAGGCCATGCTTAAAGAGGTAGTTCAAGATTGCCTTAAAGAGGCAGTTCAAGATTGCCTTAAAGAGGCAGGCTTGATACCGCTTAAAAAAGGCAGATCTAGGAAGCCTTAAAAAAGCAAATTTGTGCTTCCTTAAAAAAGCAGATTTTAAAGAAAAACTTTGCTCTATTCATCCTCATAATATATTAATAGAAAAAAACCAAACCAAGGAGAATGCTATGTTAAAAAAATTATTAATCTTATCTGTGTGTTTATTTTCTGTTTGTCTACTTTCTTCTTGTTCTAAAAACAAAAGTTTAAAAGATAAAATTTCTTTAAAAGATCTCATTGCAAATGATGATAATGATATTCGAGACATTCAAAAAGCCATTAAAAAAGGCGCAGATGCCAATGAAAGAGATCATAAAGGGCGAACCGCTTTAATGGAAGCTTCTTTAAAAGGAGATACAGAAATTACAAAACTATTATTGAAATCAGGAGCCAAGGTGAATCTAAAAGATCAAGAGGGAAAAACAGCTTTAATGTTTGCTACTGAAAAAGGACATTTAGAAATTGTAAATTTATTAATCCAAGCCGGAGCAGATGTGAATACAGGAGATCAAAATGAAAAAACAGCTTTAATGGATGCTGTTTTAAATCAGGATGAAAAATTCGTAAAACCATTAATCCAGGCCGGAGCGGATGTGAATACAAAAGAGGCTGTTTATGGATACTCATCTTTATTTTTGGCAGCTTCTCATTCGAAAGCAGAAACTATAAAGGCATTGCTTCAACAAGGAGCGGATGTCAATGCAAGAAACAATGACGGAAGAAGCGTTTTAATGGCTGCTATTGCTGGACATCAAGATTACCCAACGACTCCTGCTCAAAAATTAAAAGCAGTGAAGATACTGATTCAAGCCGGAGCCAATGTGAATGCAAGAGATCGCGAAGGGCGAACTGTTTTAAGGTATGCTGAATTATCAAACGAAGCAGATATTGAACAGGCATTACTTCGAGCTGGAGCTATTTATTTTGAGTTTAAGTAAAAAAAATAACGAGCATGAAACTTCAAGACCTATTAGAAAAGAAATTAAGAGAACACTTTCAACCCATCCTATTAAAAGTGATTAATGAAAGTCCTCAACATAGCGTTCCTGCAAATAGCGAAAGTCATTTTCGTGTGATTTTAGTGTCTGACAAATTTGAAGGAGTATCCCTGGTGAATAGACATCAGATGATTTATAAAGTGGTTTCTGAGGAATTAAAAAATAAAATCCATGCTTTTTCGCAACAAGTTTTAACTCCTGAAGAATGGACTCAAAAAGGAGGGCAGCTTCCTGCTTCTCCTCCTTGTGCTAAGAAGTAAATTTCTATTATCCTAAAGTCACCTTAGTAATTTCTATAGAAAATGCCACATTGCACACTAAAACCCTAAGGAGATTCTAAGACTTACATCCTAAGTTCTAAGGCACCCCCTAAGGCTTGCCTTAGGGAGTTCCTTAGAGGTAGTTTTTATTTTAAAAAAGAAGAAATATCTTGAAAATACCTTGTGTTTACTAGTGTTTTTACTAAAAAAGGGATATCTCCTATGAGTACTTACCTTAGGAAACCCTTAGGGATAAGAGAGAATTTCCTTAAAAAAACTCATTAAAGTTAATTTTTAGTTTGATAAATAAAATGATTTTTGCGTATCCTTATAGATATACCAAAATGGAGGTACACATGGCTGTTAAAAAAAGAAAAGTCACTAAGAAAAAAAAGACAACAAAAAGAAAAGTAGCTAAAAAGAAAGTTACTAAAAAGAAGAAAACAACAAGAAGAAAAGTAGCTAAAAAGAAAGTTACTAAAAAGAAGAAAACAACAAAAAGAAAAGTAACTAAAAAGAAAAAAGTAGTAAAAAAGAAAAAATCAAAAAGAAAAGGTAATGCTGCTTTTATGAAGAAATTTAAAGCTTCAGCGGCTCTTCAAGCAGTTGTTGGCGCTTCTTCTATTTCTCGTCCTCAAGCGACTAAGAAATTTTGGGCTTATGTTAAGAAATACAATTTACAAGATCCAAAAAATCGTCGTATGATTCTTATTGTAAATAAGAAAGAAAGCAAACTAAAAGCTCTTTTCCCAAGTAAAAAAGCAATTAGTATGTTTGAAGTTGCTAAGATGATGAGTAAACACTTAAGTTAATTTTTTAATTGAAGTGATTATGATTTTAAAAGAGGCTAGTACTACTAGCCTCTTTTATTTTAGAAAGTTTTTTTCAAAAACTTGCAAGATTTAAAAAAATTTATTAAAAAGTAAGGGGGGATTTTTAGCTTATGGCTCAAGTTTTACTTTTAGAAGAAATTCCTTTGATGCGAGCATCTTGTCAGCTCGCCGCTGAAGTTTTAGTTTTTATTGAAGAGTATATTCAACCAGGCGTAACAACAGAAAAGCTAGATCAGCTTTGTCACGATTTTATTTTATCTCATTCCGCCACCCCTGCTCCTTTAAATTATAATGGATTTCCTAAATCAATATGCACTTCGGTCAACACCTGTATTTGTCATGGAGTTCCGGATTCAACAGTTTTAAAAGAGGGAGATCTTATTAATGTGGATGTGACATGCATTAAAGATGCTTTTTTTGGAGATACTTCCAAAACTTTTTTTGTAGGAGAAGTGAGTGAAGAGGCTAAAAAACTAACACAATGTGCTTTTCAGGCAATGCATAAAGGAATTGAAGCAATCAAAGCTCATGGAACAACAGGAGATATTGGGTTCGCTATTAATAAGTCTGTGACTAGAAGTGGTTTTTTTCCAGTTTTAGAAATAGGTGGTCATGGGATAGGTAAAAAATTTCATGATGATCCTTTTGTTCCTTCTATAGGAAAAAAGGGAAAGGGAACTAGGTTAAAACCTTGGAGTTGCATTACCGTTGAGCCTATGGTGAATGAAAAATCTGCTACTATTAAAGAGTTTCCAATCCCCGATTCGAGTGTCAAATATTATCATACTATTGATGGGGGTTTATCGGCGCAATTTGAACATACTATTTTAATTACAGATGATGCTTATGAAATTTTAACTCTTCCCAAATCCTCTTAAAACAAATCAACAATAGGCCAAGCTTGATTTTTTAGAATTTCAAAGTTATACCATTTTCCATGTCTATAACACCTTCAAAAAATAATTTTTCAGATTATAAAGTTTGCTCTCAAGCCATGGAAGATTCAAAAGTTTTTGAAGACTTAGCTCGCTTTGGAAGAGAAGAAATTCAACTCGCCGAAAGAGAAATGCCCGGATTGATGGCTTTAAGAAAAGAATATGGAAGCTCACTTCCTTTAAAAGGTGCTCGCATTACAGGTTGTCTTCATATGACAATACAAACCGCTGTATTAATAGAAACTTTAAAGCATTTAGGAGCTCAGGTGAGATGGTCATCTTGTAATATTTATTCCACTCAAGACCATGCGGCTGTGGCTATGGCTCAAGCGGGTATTCCTGTTTTTGCTTGGAAAGGCGAAACAGAAGAAGAATACCAATGGTGTATTGAACAATCTGTTTGGGGATGGGGTGATCCAGGCTTTAATCTTATTATTGATGATGGGGGAGATTTAACTCGTTATATGCATGAAAAAAAACAAGCTGCTCTCATGGATCAAGTGCTGGGTCTTTCTGAAGAAACAACAACAGGGATTCAAATTTTAGAAAAACTTGTTGAAGATAAACAGCTTAAAATTCCTGCAATCAATGTTAATGACTCCGTAACAAAATCTAAATTTGATAATTTGTATGGGTGCCGAGAATCTTTAGCCGATGGTTTAAAAAGAGCAACAGATATTATGATTGCTGGAAAAAATGTTGCTGTTATAGGTTATGGAGATGTAGGCAAGGGCTGTGTTCAAAGTTTAAAATCTTATGGGGCGAGAGTTTTTGTTACAGAGATCGATCCTATTTGTGCTTTACAAGCTCGTATGGAAGGCTACGAAGTTGTTTTGTTAGAAGATATTGTAGATCAAATAGATATTTTTGTAACAGCATCAGGTTGTAGTAAAGTGATTACTCAAAATCATTTTCAAAAAATGAAAGAGGGAGCTATCGTTTGTAACATCGGACATTTTGATACGGAAATTGATATGGCTTGGTTGGATAAAAATACCAAGGCTCGAGTTGTAAAACCGCAAGTAAAAATTCATCAATTTAAAGATGGACGAGAGATTATTGTTTTAGCAGAGGGTCGTTTGGTGAACTTAGGTTGCGCTACAGGCCATCCTTCTTTTGTGATGAGTCATTCTTTTACGAATCAAGTTCTTGCTCAAATAGAACTTTTTAAAAATCATAAAAAATATAAAGTAGGAGTTTTCGTTCTTCCTAAAATTTTAGACGAAAAAGTCGCTCGACTTCATCTGGATAAACTAGGTGTCCGTTTAACAAAACTTACTTCAGAGCAATCCCGGTATTTAAATCTGCCTTCAGAAGGTCCTTTTAAACCCGATTATTACCGTTATTAAAAATTCGACTTATTAATCTCCTGCATTTTGTGATATATATAAAATATCAAGGAGGGGAATCTGCCTCATTTGAAACAAGGAAAAACAGCTCTTTTGTTTAGCGCTGTTAAAAATGCAACACCTTTTATTTTTAAAGAAAATCTTGCGGAAATGACAGAACTCGCTGTAGCCGCAAATCTCCATCCTATAGAAAAAATGTCTCAAAATTTAAAATCAATAGATCCCGCTTACTTAATTGGAGTTGGTAAAAGAAAAGAATTAGAAAGCGTGGTTCGTAGTTTAAGCGTAGACTATGTTATTTTTGATCGTCATTTATCAGGTGTGCAAGCCCGTAATTTACAAAAAGAATTAAAAGTTGAAGTTCTGGATAGAACGCAATTGATTTTAGAAATCTTTGGTCAAAGAGCTCAAAGCCATGAAGGAAAACTTCAAGTCGAGCTGGCTCAACTTATGGATCAAATGCCTCGTATGGTAGGAGCTTGGTTAGGGTCTTTATCTCGTCAAGGAGGAAGCCGTGGTCCCGGAGAGAAAGCTTTGGAGACAGATCGTCGGCAAGCTCGTTTAAGAATTAAAAGAGTTAAAGAAAAACTGGAAAAAGTAAGAAGAAGTCGCACCCAACATAGATCAGTTCGTCTTCGAAATAAAACAACTTCTTTTGCTCTTATTGGTTATACCAACTCTGGAAAAAGTACTCTTTTAAATGTGTTAACTAAGTCCAATGTAGCCACTAAAAACCAAGCCTTTATGACTCTAGATCCCAAAACTCGAAAAGTTTTTATTCCCGGTGTAGATAATGCTGTTATGACAGATACAGTGGGTTTTATTAGAGATCTTCCTCCTCATTTGATTTCAGCTTTTAAAGCGACGCTAGAAGAATCAGCAACAGCAAGCGTGATACTTCATATTGTGGATGCCTCTAGCCCTCATAGAAGCAAAAATATTAAAGTTGTAGATGATCTTATTGAAGAATTTGGTTGGTCTAAAAAACCTATTCTTTATGTTTTTAATAAAACAGATCTCATTTCAGAAACAGAAGTGGTTCCTCCTTCTCATTGCCAACATCGAATTTCTATCAGCGCAAGAACTCATTATAATATCGATAAACTTCTTTTAAAAATGAAAAACATTTTGGAAGATTTAAATGAATCTGTAGAGCTCTATTTTCCTAAAGATAAAGAATATGAAATTTATAAATTGAGTCGAGAAACCCAGATTACAAAAAGAGAAACAGGATCCCAAGGAACTGTCTGCTATGTAGAAATGCCTAGTCATCAATTGAGCCAATGGAAAAAATATAAAATTACTAGCAATAATCCATAGAAATAGGAATGGCTTTTTCAGGTGGAGTTTCTTTTCCGGAATGAGTGCTATCCATCCAATAGAGCTCGATTTCTTTAAGGGATTTGGCGATAAGATTTAAAATCACAGGTTCATTTTCAAAAAATAAGAGAGTTTTATAGCTTTGAGATATTTTTTGAAGTTTTTCTTTTTTATATTCTGCATCCAGTTGCTCTCTATCCACTTTTAATAAGAGGTGCTTGTCTGTTTTTAAAGGAAAGTTATATTTTTTAAGAGTTTTTAAAGTTCCTTGGAGCATAAACATTTCTTTTCTTGCTGTTAAATAAAAAAGAGTCGCTCCCAGCTCATGAAGTTTATTTACAAACTCTACGGCTCCTTTATAAGGTTTATCATAGTGGAGATAATCATTGGTGAAAAATTTTTTTCTCCAAAAAGTTTCTAATTGATTTAAAACCTCGTGATTTTGATCCAGGTTGTATCTTTTAAGAATATCTCTAATAGACCAATCTCTTTTTGTAACCTCAATATTTTGGAGTTGTTTTTTTAAAGAAGGATCTTGGTCAAAAGAACAGGCTTTAATATAGGCTTCAATAATAGCTTGGGTTCTGTATTTTGTGCAAAACAAAGTCGAATCTAAATCAAAAATACAAGCAACATCAGAGCCGCCTTTCTGCAAGGTTTCTAAAACTTTTTGCAAGGCTTTTTGACTCACTTTAACTCCTTATTTTTTAAAATATATCCACTTTGCAGATTTGAGTTTCTATTGACAAAAACATTGAATATGATACGCTTTTTAAAGTGTAAAATGCAACATTAAATAGGGAAAAGTTCTTTGTCCAATCAAAAAATAAGTTATCAAGAAAATGAAGATAGCTACTTTTTTACTTCTCAAATAGATCGTTTTTTAGCTTGGGGTCGTAGAAATTCTTTGTGGCCTATGACTTACGGAACCGCTTGTTGCGGAATAGAAATTATGTCCGTTTTAGGGCCTCGTTATGACCTGGCTCGTTTTGGAGCAGAAGTGGTTCGTTTCTCACCTCGTCAATCCGATTTAATGATTGTTGCCGGAACTATCACTGAAAAAATGGCACCTGTTATCACTAGAATTTATGAGCAAATGATCGAGCCTAAATATATTATTGCTATGGGAGCTTGCGCGAGTTCTGGTGGCTTTTATAGAGCTTACAATGTTTTACAAGGGGTTGATAAAGTCATACCTGTGGATGCTTATGTGCCAGGTTGTCCGCCAACACCCGAAGCTGTGATTGATGCTGTTATGGTGATTCAAAAAATGATTACAGATCAAGCCCCCAGACCTTACAAAGACCAATGGAAACCTGGTCAGTACCGTTAAAAAAAATGAAAAACTATACTGAAAACTTATTACAAGATCTCAAACAAAAATTTCCAAAAGAAAAATTTTCTTTTGAAGAATCTATCAGAGGAACTTTTTTATATTTAAAACCTTCTACCTTACTTGCTTTTTTACATCATTTAAAAAAAGAAAATCATTTTGATTTTTTAATGTGCATTTCAGGTGTGGATTATCCTCATCAAAAAAAACGCTTTGAAATCGTTTACGAATTGTTTTCTACAAAAACAATTTCTCGTTTAAGAATAAAACTTGCGGTTTCTTTAGACGAAGAAGTTCCAACCGCTCAATTTATTTTTCCTACAGCGGATTGGTATGAAAGAGAAATTTATGACATGTATGGCGTAAAATTTAAAGATCATCCTAATTTAAGAAGGATACTGAATCATCATCAGTTTAAAGGTCATCCTCTTCGCAAAGATTATCCAGCGGATTTACAACAGCATCTCAGCGACTCTATAGAGTTTCATATGGATAATGAATTAGATGGAAGCACCCCTAAAGATGAAGGTAAAGAATTAATTCCTTTAAATATTGGACCCTCTCATCCTTCTACTCATGGAACTTTAAGAATTATGGCTCTTATGGATGGAGAAAAGATTCATAGAGCAAATGTTGAAATAGGTTATTTGCATCGTTGTTTTGAAAAAATGTCAGAAGTTCATCCTTATAATCAAGTGATTCCTTATACAGATCGTCTCAACTACTGTTCTTCTCCTATGAATAATGTCGGTTATTGTAAAACAGTAGAAGATATGTTGGGCGTAGAAGTTCCGCCTAAAGCTCAAGCGATGAGGATGATTTTATGCGAATTATCTCGCATCATTGATCATATTGTTTGCATAGGAACAGCCGCTTTTGATCTAGGAGCTTTAACAGGATTTTTTCATGCTTTTACTTATCGTGAAAAAGTTTACACTCTTTTTGAAAAACTTTGCGGAGCTCGCTTAACAGTGTCTATGACAAGAGTTGGTGGTATGGCGAATGCACCTCCTAAAAATTGGTTTAAAGATATTTTACAATTTTGTAAAGAGATGCAAGTTGGAATTGCTGAGATAGATACTTTATTAACCAAAAATAAAATTTGGGTTGAAAGAAATGAAGGCGTTGGAGTTATCACGACAGAAGAAGCTATTTCTTGGGGATACACAGGCCCTTGTCTTCGCTCTACAGGATTAAATTTAGACTTAAGAAAAGCAGAACCTTATTATTTTTATGACACTTTAGATTTTGAAATTCCTGTAGGGACAACAGGAGATGCTTATGATCGTTATCTGGTTCGAGTGGAAGAGATGAGACAATCTGTTCGAATCATTGAACAAATTTGTAAAAGCGTTCCCCCAGGGGATCATAGCATTCGTGATAAAGATTTGGTTTTGCCAGAAAAAAAAGATGTCTATGGAAACATTGAAGGTTTGATGCAACATTTTATGCTGATCATTCAAGGATTAAGACCTCCTGTTGGAGAAGTTTATACAGCAACAGAAGCTGCTAATGGAGAGTTGGGATTTTATCTTGTCAGCGATGGAAGCGCTAATCCTTATCGTTTAAAAGTACGACCTCCTTGCTTTCCTATTTACCAATCTTATCCTCATAAAGTTAGAGGGCATTTAGTATCTGATGCTGTGACTCTTTTAGGAAGTATGAATGTTATTGCAGGAGAATTAGATCGATGAGTCAGGTTGAAAATTTTTCTTTATCTCATGAAGGAGTTGATTTTATTAAAAAAGAAATGGATCGTTATGAAAAAAAACAATCTTGCTTGCTGCCTGCTTTATATCAAATTCAAAAAGAAAAAGGCTGGATTCCTCCTGAGGCAGTGCCTTGGTTAAGTGAGATAACTTCTATTCCAAAAGCTCATATTTATGAAATTTTAATGTTCTATACTCTTTTTAATAAAAAACCAGTGGGCTCCTTTCATATTCAAGTCTGTTGTAATGTTTCTTGTGCGTTAAAAGGAAGTCGAGAATTGCTGGATCAATTGTGCAACTTTTTTAATGTGAAAGAAGATCAAATGAGTGAGAATGGAAAATTCACCATTTCTAAAGTAGAATGTCTTGGAGCTTGCGATGAAGCTCCTGTGATGCAAGTTAATGATGAGTATTTTGGAAAGTTAGAAGGGGATAAAGCTCTTCAATTTTTAAAAAACAAAATGGATTTAAAGTAGGAAAAGATGGAACATAAACTCTTAACCAAATATTATGATAAGGATAATTATAAAACTTTAAAAGGTTATCAAGATTTAGAAGGTTATGAAGCTCTTAAAAAATCTCTTTCAAAAAAAGCGGAAGATATTATTTCAGAAGTTAAAGAAGCAGGTTTAAGAGGTCGGGGTGGAGCCGGTTTTCCAACAGGTGTAAAGTGGGGTTTTTTACCTAATAACAAAGAGCCTCGTTATCTTTTATGTAATGCGGATGAGGGAGAACCCGGAACTTTTAAAGATCGCATGATGATGGAAAGAGCTCCTCATCAACTAATAGAGGGAATGTTGATTTCTGCTTATGCTATAAAATCTCATAAATCTTATATTTATCTTCGTGGAGAATATCAAAAAGCTTATAAAATTCTGCAACAAGCTTTAAAAGAAGCTTATGATGCTGGTTATCTAGGTCGAAATATTATGGGAACTTCTTTTCATCATGAGATGGATATTTATCTTGGAGCGGGAGCTTATATTTGTGGGGAAGAAACAGGAATGATCTCTTCTTTAGAAGGAAAAAAAGGTCAGCCAAAATTAAAACCACCTTTTCCTGCGGTACAAGGTTATTTAGGAAAACCAACGATTGTTAATAATGTAGAAACTTTAGCCGCTGTTGTTCCTATTATGCATCATGGAGCGGGAGCTTATAAATCTATAGGCACACAAAAATCTCCAGGAACTAAAATATTTTCTTTAAGTGGAGATGTTTTAAAACCTGGAAATTATGAATTGCCTTTAGGATCTTCTTTAAAAGATTTCATTTATAATTTAGGAGGAGGTCTAAAATCAGGTCGTCAATTAAAAGCAGTGATACCGGGAGGATCTTCTGTTCCTGTTTTAACCGCTGAAGAAACAGAACAAGCTTTATTAGATTATGAAAGTTTAAATGAACTAGGAACTTTTTTAGGCTCTGGCGCTGTTATTGTTATAGACGATAGTCATTCTATGATGGAGATTTTGTCTATTATTTTAGAATTTTATCATCACGAATCTTGTGGGCAATGCACTCCTTGTCGCGAAGGAACAGGTTGGATTAGCAAAATCATTAAAGGAGTTTGCAAGGGAGAAGGAGTGATGAGTGATTGGGATTTGATTCAAAGAATATCGGAAAATATGCAAGGAAGAACGATTTGTGCTCTTTCAGATGCTGCGGCGATGCCTGCCATAAGTTTTGTTAAAAAATTTCGTTCGGATTTTGAAAATTGTATTTATAACAATGGACTTTCTAAAAAAGAAGAAAAGGAAATGGCTAATGTCTAAAAATAAGATTCGTTGTCAAATTAATGGAGTTCAAGTTGAAGTTCCTGAAGGAACAACAGTGATTGAAGCTATTAAAAAAATAAATCATGAAATTGCTCATTACTGCTGGCATCCAGGATTAAGTGTTGCTGGGGTTTGTCGCCTTTGTGTTGTTGATATTGAAGGCCAAAATAAACTTCAAATTGCTTGTAATACAAAAGTTCAAGAAGGCATGGTGATTAGTAACCAAACAGATAAAGTAAAAGAAGCAGTTCGTTGGGGATTAGAATTTCATTTAATCAACCATCCTTTGGATTGTCCTATTTGTGATCAAGCGGGAGAGTGTCAACTTCAAGATCAGTATATGAAATTTGGTACTTACACTCCTACTATGGCAGAGCGAAAAGTGAAAAAAAGAAAAGTGGTCGATTTAGGTTCTAAAATTGTTTTAGATACAGAAAGATGTATTCTTTGTTCTCGTTGTGTTCGTTTTACAGATGAAGTGACAAAAACTCATGAATTAGGAATTTTTAATCGCGGAGATCAAAGTGAAATTGGTGTTTTTAAAGATAAACCTTTAGAAAATGACTATGCTTTAAACACTGTTGATATTTGTCCCGTGGGAGCTTTAACGGCAAAAGATTTTCGTTTTCAACAAAGAGTATGGTACATGAAAACATCTTCTTCGATTTGTACAGGATGCTCTACAGGTTGTAATATTTCTGTCGATTATAACGAAGAAGGCCTTTGGAGAGTTCGCCCTCGTTATAATAAAAAAGTGAATGGTTATTGGATGTGTGATCAAGGAAGAGGCCTTTACAAAAAACTCAATAAAAAATTTCGTATGGATTTTGCTTTTGAATCTAAAAACTCTCAATGGAAGTCCCTATCTTCTAAAGAAGCGATTGAAAAAATTAAAAAAACAATACCTTCTCAATCAAAATTGGCTTTTGTTTTAACAGGTCAATACATGAATGAAGAGTATGCAGCCTTATTAAAACATTTCCCTAAAGCATCTTATTATCATTGGTTAAATGATAATAAAGAAGAAAAAGATTTTGATGGATTGCTTTTAAGATCCGATAAAAATCCTAACACTTTAGGATTAAAAAATACATTTCCTAAAATAAAAACTTGGTTGGAGTTTGAAAAAGATCCTCCCAGCTTTGAATGTGTTTTTGTATTAGGCCCAGAAAATATTAAGTTCTATCCTGACTTAAAACAAAAATCGGCTGTCTTTTCTAAATGTCAAAAATTAATTTGGATGTCTGTTGGTTTTAATTCTTTTTTAACTCCTCAAAAAGACTTTTGGCAAATACCAATGAAATCTTTTTTTGAAAAAACAGGAGAGTATACAAACTTTAAAGGCTTGAAGCAAAAAGTTGAAAAAACTCAAACTTTAGTTCCTCAGGCTTTAGATGTGGATGAGTTTTTAAAAATTCTAAAAGAAGAAGAATATGCTTTAAAAGGAACTCGTCCTTATTTTAAAAACAATCAATTTTTAGAAAAAACAGATAAACTATGGTAAGGTTTTAGTGAAGAGGAAAAATGTTAGTTAAAAGACTTGATGTGCGAAAAATGAAATATCTTCCTTCTCTATTAGGAGGAATGAAACTGACTTTAAAAAAGTTTTTTTTAAATCTTTTTTTCCCTGGTAAAAGAATGACTTTAAATTATCCTGAAGAGTATTACCAGTATGGACCTCGATTTAAAGGAAATCATATTTTAACAGTGAAAAAAGATGGCTCTTTAAGATGCACAGCTTGCATGTTATGCGCTACCAACTGTCCCGCTCATTGTATAAAAATTGTAGCTTCTGAAAGCAAGGATCCGGAAGTAGAAAAATATCCCATTTCTTATGAAATCGACATGTTACGATGTGTTTTCTGTGGTTTTTGTGAAGAAGCTTGTCCAGTAGATGCTATTCGAATGGGGCCTCAATGGCAAACTCCAGGTTTAGCAGGCGATAATTTTGTTTATGATATAAAAAAACTAGCTTATAGAAAAGAACTTGGCGAATCTGGCGTTGTAAGTCTTGTGGATGATAAAATGCGATTAAAAGATGGAATTTAGCAAAATCCCTATTGTATTTTTTTCCTTTTTTTAAAAAATATAACTAAAAAAATCCTTGTTTATATCTTAATCAATTCCATTTATAATTTTCTTATTTTTTTTCTTGATTTCTTTTACCGAAAGTATGATCTTCTTATAAGGAATTATTACTTGAGGTTAAAAAAATGTTTAAAATAATTTTGTTTTATCTGGCTTTTTTATCTTTTTTTGCTGTTTCTGAAAAAAAATGCAAATCTACTTTTGAAAACTCATCATTAGGATTGGCTGTTAAAAACAATTCACAAAAAAAAGAAGAAGATTTATTTTCTATTATTAAAAATAATAATAATAAAAACTCTTTTGAAAAGATTCAAAAAATTATAGATCAAAAAAAGTTGGATATGAATATTAAAAACAATGGTGGAGAAACTTCTTTAAAACAAGCTCGTTTAGAAAATCAATTAGAAATTGCAAAATATGTGAATGTTAAAAACAATCTCCGAGAAACTCCTTTAATGCATGCTCTTTTAGAAAATCAATTAGAAGTTGCAAAATTACTTATATCTTTGGGAGCGAATGTGAATGCTGCCAATGATAATCAATTAACTCCTTTAATGCTTGCTACTTTAAAAGAAGGTACAGAGTCAGTGAATGTATTAATTAATGTATTAATTCAAAATAAAGCAGATCTTAATGCTCAAGATATAAGAGGCCTTAGCTCTTTAAGTTTTGCTATTCAAAAGTCAAATCTAATGATTGTAAAAAAATTAATTCAAGCCGGAGCGGATGTGAATATTAAAAACAATCTTGGAGAAACTCCTTTGTTTCAAGCTGTCTCTAGAGGGAATATAAATATAGTGAAAGAGCTAC
>JBPCUO010000101.1:0-3014 GCA_051011135.1 Bdellovibrionales bacterium | reverse complement strand
AAAATGCTTTTCCGACAATTCAAGCAGGTCTTGTAGATTTTACCCAAAATCTAAGTCAGAATATTACGCAAATGACTGAAGGTTTGGAACAGGGGATTAGCGTTTCATTATCCAAAGTGGAGGAAGTATCCGAAACCCATAGGCAAGCTTTGGACGCAACACAGGAATCCGTCACTGAAATATCGCGCCTAAGCCAAGAGAGCATTGAAAATAGTAACAAGGTCTCCGAGACAGGTTTAGAATTGGTTACCAAAACGGCATCTAGTTTAGACAATGCAATTCAGCAACATAATGAGCGTGTGCTAAAAATGATTGAGAACCAAGACGAAGAATATAAAAAGCTTGTTAAGGGTTTAGCTGAAGGTCTGGAACAGGGGATTAGCGTTTCATTATCCAAAGTGGAGGAAGTGTCCGAAACCCATAGACAAGCTTTGGACGTAACAAAGGAATCCGTCACTGAAATATCGCGCCTAAGCCAAGAGAGCATTGAAAATAGTAAAGAAATATCCAAATTAGGTGAGGACTTGGTTACCGAAACGGCATCCAGTTTAGAAACTGCAATTCAGCAACATAATAAACGCGTATTAAAAATGATTGAGAGCCAAGACGAAGAATATAAAAAGCTTGTTAAAGGTTTGACCGATGGCATGAGGAAAGGGATTGAGGATGGTGTTGGCGAATTGGGTAATGCGGTAAGCGACCTTGATTCCGAGATGCAGGAAGAAGTTAAAAGGGTCGTGAAAGTAATGGGTGACAATATTACGGCAATCACTGACGAATTTGTGAAACAATATCAGCGTCTAGTTGATAGCACGAAAAATAATGAAAAATAGGTTGTTTAATGTCGGAAATTTTCCAATCATCAGAGAGCAATGAAGAAAACTGGATGTCGGTTTCAGACCTTATGGCTGGACTGATGGTAGTGTTTCTTTTTATTGCCATTGCTTATATTACTGGTGTTGGGCAAGAACAGGCAAAGTTGGAGCAATCAATTTGTCGCGAACTTTCCGAAGCAATGGAAGATATATCTTGGCGTGAGCAGATTGAAATTTGCGATGATGAAATTGTTGTCAAATTCAAAGACCCTGATGCCCTGTTTGATTTGGCTCGTGCTTCACTAAAACCAAATTTCCAAAATATGCTGGATGATTTTTTCCCAAAATATATGGGGGTTATTATCAAATATGAAGCGGAAATTGACGAAGTTAGAATAGAGGGTCACACTGATGATACGGGTTTTGGGAAAGAGAAAACGAAGCTTGAAAATTATTTTTATAATATGGAACTTTCACAAGAGCGGACGCGTTCGGTGATGGAATATCTGTTTAATAGTACAACAGCACACAAATATGAAAGCTGGTTAATTTCGCACATGACGGCCAACGGTCTCTCATCAAGCAATCCAGTATTAGCAAAAAATGGAGAAGCTTTAGATAAAGCCAAATCCAGACGTGTTGAGTTTAGAGTTAGGCTCAAAACACCAAAAAGGCTTAGAGAAATTGCAGAGGCTTTCGCATGGAACTAGATATTGATTTTTCACCATTGGAGAAGCTGAGAGAAAAAATAGGGGCGGAGCGTAAGGATTTACCTTTAGCACCACCGATAGAGGATTATAATCGGGAAATTTTAGAGAAGCTGAAAAAAGGGATAGAGATAGATGTTTCCGACATCACTTACGCTGGCCCATTTTTAACTTGTGAAGATGCTCAAGTCGTTTTGCATATTAAGGATACTCGGCAAACCCTTGCCGAAGTTAGAAATGATAAGCATAACGCAAAAAAATTTCATATTGTGTGGTGTACAACTTTAAAGACGCGACATCGTAGAGGTGGTTTTGAAAGATATGTTCAAACGAGAAACCCTGATGGTATTTTTCTAGTGGACGTATTCGAAGACGAAAATAGTGATGAACTAATAGAAACAGAAGAAAAGTTATATGTCTGCCAAAACTGTCTGGAAGAAATTAACTACAACGGCTTTGAGGATTTGGTGCAATCTAGTTCAAGGAATAAAAGTCGTCCTGCTAGAAGGGCGGCAGTCGAAGCATTCAATCTTGGCGAGTTCCTAGATGAGTATGAAGGGGTCGTTCGCTATTTGGCTCTTCCATCTGGTACAGCTAAAACAGAACCTCCTGCCAAATATACTTATGAATTTGCTAAGAAATCAAAAATTGTAAAGAAGCTAGCCAAATATTGCTGTAAAGAGTGTCGTGTAAATCTGATGAGTAAGAGTCGCTTGCTCCATTGTCATCATAAAGACCACAACAAATCTCACAATGAATTGGGCAATCTGGTTGCCATCTGCGCCGCCTGTCATAAAAACAATCATCATCCCGAGATGCATGTTCCTCGTAAGGACATTAGAGAGATTGAAAGACTCAGAGAAGAACAAGGTATCAAAGAATAGCGGAATCATAATCCGCGTGTCGGGGGTTTGAGTGCGCCTTTTGCCCTGCTTAAAAATAGTGGCTTACCTAATAAATACCCCTCCCGCTCAAATAGTAGATGGGCAAGGCTAAAGCCTTGTCGCCGTTTCCTATGGAAACGGCTCGCGGGTGAACCCGCCCCCCCTACTATTTGAGCGGGAGGGGTAGGAAGTGGAATATCGCCCATCTATTATTGAAAGGTGGCCGAAAGGGCGGAAAGCGCACTAAGCCAATAAATCGGCAAGTGCTTATACCGCCCCCTCTACTATTTGAGCGGGAGGGGTAGGTGGAGTGGACAGCGAGTCAAAATATAACGCGAATGGGAAAAGAATAAGCATCCATCTACTAAAGCGGTTGGGCATTTATACCCCGTCCATTTTCCCCTTAACCTCATCAATGAGGAAGTCCATCACTGCGCGCACATGCGCCAATCGCGCCAAATCATTGCGAGTGAGTAGCCAAAGTTCTAAACTACCCACCAAATCGGGGCCCGCCACGCGCACCAATCCATCAATATTATCAGCATAAAAACAAGGCAGAGCCGTCAGCGCATCGCCAGTCAGCACCGCATTGGCGCGCACTGTCGCGC
>JBPCUO010000100.1:0-5121 GCA_051011135.1 Bdellovibrionales bacterium | reverse complement strand
TAATGATTGATATCCTTTATTGTCTATGTATATATATAGGAGTAAATAGCTTTATAATGCGTTGTTATGTGATATGTGTTACGTTATAGATTACATTGGTATATTGACGTTGTATGCAATACATCTTCGCTATATGTCTAATATAGTAACACTTGTATCAACCGTTATATGCCACGTTATTGCGATTTTGTGACAATAGGGAGCTTTCTGTTGCATTATTCGCAATTAACAGGGTTTTATGTTAATGTTTAGTTAACAAATTAGGTTATTAGGAATATGCGTTCTAAGGGCTTTTGTTGTTGTTTATGTACTATTGTATTAGGTTTATGTTAGCATCGATCAATTAGGGTTTATAATCGATTTTGTACTTTCTCGAAGTTTTAATACTAGACTACCATAATGAGGGTAAAGTCTCTTAAAACGCCTTAAAATGAGTATTAAATATTTTCAATTTATTTTCGTAAAAGTTGGGCTGTGTTATGGTTTACTTACTACTATTATATGTAAGGCAATGAAGTCTTATATTAATAACAACAACATGAGCACAATACAAAGCATTTTAAGAAAGATTGATTTAGGAATTGATACAAGTAATGATTTAGATTTATTATTTGAACTAAGGACTGCTAAAACGGTTGACACGTTTGGTAAACTAGTTAATAGTAAAGACCGAAGAAGAACAAGCAAATCTAATGTTATTTTAAAATAATTTTAGAATAGTTGGGCTAGGAATAAAATGCCTTACTACTATTATATGAAGACAAGTATTAACAATTAAAACAACAACAATATGAGAACAAGACACGAATACACAATTAAGAATGAATTAAAGAGTAAATTACAAAGAGAACTAATTAGCTTTGTAGATGTAGAAAGAGTTAAGAATAATGCATTTATATATTTTAAAGGTAAGAACCATGAAGAGGTTTATGAAGACTTTTGGAATGATTTAAGAGATGAATGGATTGATGAATTGAATGATAGGCTAATAACTACATTAGATGTAATTGGATACGCTAACGGGCTTGAAATAGCTTTAGGATTAGGATATTGGGCAGGTTATGACAACAACATTTTAGGCATTGAAATTAATAATGCTGAAACACTAGGCTTTGTTGCATCTTATGAATATGTAATAGAAAATGGGACAGTTTATGATGTAGTTGATGCATTGTTACTAGACTATTTTGAAGTAGAATTAAACAATTAATAACATGAATAGAGGTAATAAATATGAAACAAAGCTAGAGGGTAAAATATTCGCTTTAGCTATTGTTTTATTAATAGTAATACACACATTAATAAACTTATAAAACAACAACAACATGGACATTAAAAGAATAAATGAATTAGGACGCATCATTGAGGATGCACAAAAGAAGATGGATATTTGTGAGGCTAAGCTATTGAATGGCGAAGGCGACAGGGATTTTATCCATGACATGTTATTTATGAACATGGAGCGAAGAGACCTTTGCAGACAAGAGATAACAAAATTAACTGGGAAAGCCAGAATTTAATAACCATAAAACAACAACACAATGAGATACACAATTTACCTTATTTTAGTAGGCATTTGCTTGTTCAATGGTATCATTGACAATAGTAATATAAGTCCTAAACTAATAGAGACAACGAGAGTTATAACAACAATTAAAACAACAACAGAATGAGAAGATTATTTTTAGGATTAGTATTATTCAGCTTTTATTTGAATGCACAGACAACAACATACAACCCACCTAAAGAGCCTATCTATACTGATGAGCAATTAGAGGCATTTAGATATTACGCTGAATACGATAGAGAATTAGATGCAATAGCGCATCAATTTGTTAAGGACGTTAAAGACCAATTAGACATTGATTTAGACTTTAGTACTATTGAGGTTTACGCCTTTGATTACACTATATTGGATGACGCATGGGGAAAGCCTACTGATGAGCGTAAGATTAGCGAACGCATTATAGGGCTTGCTACGGGCATGTATAATGATAATGAAGTCTTAGTATTAATTAACAAAGATAAGATGGCTAGCTTAACGTTTAGCGCCTTAAAATCGACAGTATACCATGAGTTGATGCATGATGTATTTAACTATGAACATCACATGGAGGATGGCAAGTTGATGAGTCGCTCACTTAGTAAAGCTGACAACAATATCAACTATGTTGAAGATGCTATTCAAGAGGCATTTGATAACGTATACTACGGAGAACACCAAAATCACAAACACTAAAAACAACAACAATATGAGCACAGTAATTAAATTAGTAAAAGGAGAGTATTACGAGATTGAATTGAATCAACTTTACAAGACGAGACAAGACAATAATTTATCAACTGACCTATTGGTATCCAAGTACACAAATAGAATCGTTGACGGCACCTTAAATGGCGTTAGAAAGCTTGAAGGATGGGAACAAAAAGCCCAAGAGGTGATTGACATCTTAAAACAAGTGAATAAAGATATAGCAGACATTAACACAATTTATAGAAATGGAAGAATTTAAGAACATATTAAGCACAGTATTTATTGACCTACCAAGTTTTTTGGTAACTATTGAGAGTGAACTAGCATTACCATATATCATGGTACTAAGCGCAGGCATTGTAACAATAGGAGCATTTAGTTTAAGAGGCGTACTTGATTACATTAAGAAGTATGATTTGTAAGTTTTTACTATTTTGCTACACTTGTAGCTATTGGGCACAATTATTAACATATTTAAACAAGAAGGAGGATGAATAAAATTATATTAGGATTAACCATGATGATTGGATTAGCGTCATGTACAAAAGAGAGCGTCTACGACGTTAGTAACACAACAATGGAGGAGGCGATATTGTTATGGGAGAGTGATGCAATAAACAACGGCGTTGACCCTAGTATTATTGATTACATTACATTTGAGTTTAAAGAGACTCAAGAGGGCATTGCAGGATATTATGCAGGAGATAGAATAGTTATCAACTCAATATACTGGAAAGGCAGCGACATTAACATCAACACAGTATACCATGAGATTGGACACGCTTTGGGTCTAGGTCATGATGTAACACCAATCATGACATTTGGTGGCTTTGCAAGTACAGTATTGAGAGACAAAGAAGAATATTTTAACTTAATAAAACAACAACAGAATGAACGATAATTTACCCGCAGGAGCGCAATACGATAGTAGAGCGCCATGGAATATTGAAGATGAACCAAGCAAGTATGAAGTACTAGTAAGAGAGCTTTGGAGTTATGAGGAAGAGAGCTTAGGCTTTGAGGTATTACTGCTTGAGCTTGATTGCACTGAACTAATGCTTGATGAACTAGATTGTTGGTATAACTTTGCTGATGATGTTGATGCTAATGAGCATGAATACGAAGAGGTTGACCGAATGATTTATGATGATAGAGATGTGGCTCAAAGCCATTTTGATAGTAATGTGAATTTTTATATTAATGATAAACAAGAAGACAATGAGTAAAGATAAAAAACAAGTAGCACAACAATTATACAAGGATTTAAAACAAGCATACAACGATTTGCATGAGCTTTATGACTTTTGTTACAAGGATGAGTCAAATGATGTATGGGACGCAGAGCATGACGCTCTATTGTATGAGTGTGAAGGAGTCTATGAAGAGATTAATAACTTTGTAGAGGAGTTTACAGCTGAAGATTATAATGTAGAAGGTTGGAATGATGGATGGGAGAAAGAGATTAAAGACATCAACAGAGCCAACAAGAATCTTGAGGACTATAAACTAGCCACTATCCTCGTGGCAAATCACAAACCAACATATACATACTGCTAATGGAGAAGCCAACGAAGAAAGAGATATATCAATACATGCTGAACAAATTTACTGGTCAGCATGGAGGATTAAAGCCAAAGAATCTGACATGGCAATTAGAGGAGGGCTACGAATTTGCTTACAAAAGCTTATTTGGAGGAACTAAGAGAGGAATAACAATAACTAAAAAACAATAATAATGAGAAATTTAATATTAGTATTAACATTAGGATTAACAATCGCATCATGTACCAAACCAACTGGAGATGATGATGGATTAATTTGCTTTAAATCAAAGGAGATTAGAGTAGAAGACAGAGCGATTAACGAGTATCCCGACATCAAGCTACCAGTTGTAGTGCAAGAGTTTGATAACGGGCTTGTAATCGTCTTAGGATTAGCGGGAGAAGAGTATAATGCATTTAAAAACACATGTGAATTAAATGGGTAAACTAAATGATGACCCAATGAGAGACATTAGGGTAAAGCAATTTGAATGCTACATTAGAAACATCTTTGATAAGTGCAAGAGCCATCTAGGTTTGAGTAAGTATCAGAGTGAGTATCCATCACTTGATTTTAATTACAATGAAGACGAGTTGATGGGTGGATATTTTTGTCACGACTTAAATGAGATGGAGATAACTTATCAAGGATTTGACGACAGTAGCGCATGTGCTGAACACTATGCTAAGTTGGTTTATCATGAGTTTATCCATTATCATCAAAGTCCCGCATGGTTTAAGAGATACTATAAATATCATGGACATGATTATTTAACTCATCCCTACGAGGTTGAGGCATACGGAAGAGAACACGAAATTTTAAATCTAATATAATATGACAATAGCACCAAGAATGGAAACGATAGAGCAAATATATGATGCCAATGAAGGCAACATACATTACATTATGAACAATTATGACGTTGATGATGATGACTTTGAATACATGATGACCTTAAAAGAGTATAGAAATGCAGGGTGAATATCATGCATATCAGAAAGGATGGATTGATGCCTTAGATAGAATCCTAGAGATAGGACACATAAGCAAAGAGGATTTGTTAGCTTACTGCGAAGGTAAGAGAGATGAGATAATTGATGATTTAAAATAAAATAAGATGAGTAAATATTTATTAGAGAAAATGGATAAGAGTGAATTGGTTGATACAGTAGTTGACCTATTAGAAGTTAAAGCAATGTTAGAGAATGATGTTGATTTATATAGAGATTGGTACAAGAGAGAGCAAAGCCAAGCCGCCCACTCTCAAGCATATTACATGAGAGCAGAGAAGAAGAGGTTGTATTTATATAGCATCCTTAAAGACA
>JBPCUO010000099.1:0-19764 GCA_051011135.1 Bdellovibrionales bacterium | reverse complement strand
CTTCCACACTAGAAAGTTCTATTTTAGGAACAGCTTCTAGTTGAATATTATTTTTGACATCCTTGTTTTGCGATAGTTTTTCAGAGAGTTCTATTTTAGGAGCAACTTCTAATTGAATATTATTTTTGATATCAGGAGCTTTCGCACTAGAAAGTTCGACTTTAGGAGCAACCTCTTGAGGAAGATCTAAGTTTAAATCCTCTTCTTGCTTTGTGTTTAAATCAGGAGCTTCCACACTAGAAAGTTCTATTTTAGGAACAGCTTCTAGTTGAATATTATTTTTGACATCCTTGTTTTGCGATAGCTTTTCAGAGAGTTCTATTTTAGGAGCAACTTCTAATTGAATATTATTTTTGATATCAGGAGCTTTCGCACTAGGGAGTTCCACTTTAGGAGCAACTTCTTGAGGAAGATCTAAACTCGAATCCTCTTCTTGCTTTAAATTTAAAGGCGAGAGAGCTGCGGCATTACTTTTTTCAAGTTCTTTACTTTCAATTTCGCTTTTTAGAGATTTAATATTATTGAGTTTAATTTTTTTTGTATTTTGACCCTGATCAAAATCATCATCTTCAAGCTTGTTTTTTTCCTCTTTATTTTGTAAATAATTTTTAATATTTGTTATATTTTTAAAAAACACACCAGATACCGTATTGGATGAAGCGGGGTCATCTTTTAAAGAAGTTTTTGTTTTAGAAGCTGACTCCTTTTTCATATCAAAAGCTTGAGAAGGGCGTTGTGTTTCAAATTCCGTATTGTCTTCTGAAGGATTTCTTTCTGTCTCTGATTCGGGTAAAGAAAGATTTAAAGAGGGAGTTTTGATTTGTGTCAGCGTATGAGCAGGAAGTTCTTTTAAATTTTTTAGATATTTCCAATTTGTACGAAGAGCTAAATCTGTAGCAAGAACAAAATAATATTTAAAACTTGAAGAATTATTGATACTAGGTTTTTCTAAACAAGCAATAAAAAGAGTGCCTTCCCAAACAGCAATGGGAGCCATTTCTTCCTGCCATTTTTCTAAATTTTTAATTTGATTCCATTGTTGGTAATTCATGGATTGTTCTTCAAAAAAAAGATTTTCTATAATAGGCATCTTATAGAAATTAGAAGCCCATTCTATATATTTTTTTCTATCAATTCGTTTTTGAGTTAAAGCCCACAAAAGAAAACTTTGTTGACCTGCTTCTTCCTGCCATTTTTCAAGGTCTTTTTGATCAAGATTAAAAGCCTCTGCCCATTTATAATTTTTGATAGAATACATATTTATCTTTTCGGTTTTCTGATATAAATTCTTAAGATTATGCTTTGGAATTTTAAAAAATCTGTTTATTTAGATTATAATGCGACAACACCTCCCGATAAGGTAGCTATCAAGGCTTTTCAAAAGGGGCTTGATTTTTGGGGAAACCCAAGTTCTGTTCATCAAGCTTCAACAAAAGCAAAATATTTACTATGGGAATCTCGGAAAAAAGTGTCTCATTTTATAGGCTGTCACCCTCTGGAAATCATATTTACTAGTGGAGCAAGTGAAGCCAATAACTTTGTTTTAAAAGGCTTATTTGAGAAATACCAAGGGGAAAAAAACGAACTTATTGTGTCTGCAGTAGAGCATCCTAGTCTCATGCAAACGGCTGATTATCTCAGTCAAAAAGGTTGTAAAGTTCATAAAATTCCTGTTTCTCGCCAAGGCCACTTAGATCTGGATTTTTTTGAAAAATGCCTGAGTGAAAAAACTTTATTGGTGTCTATCATGATGGCTAATAATGAGACAGGTGTTTTAAATGATCTTGTTCCTTTAATTGAAAAGACCAAATCAAAAGGCGGCTATTTTCATAGTGATATGGTTCAATCTTTAGGTAAAATTCCTGTAAATCTTGGAGATTTAAAGTTGGATTTTGCGAGTTTTTCAGCTCATAAATTTTATGGCCTAAAAGGCTGTGGAGCTTTGTACTGTAAAAAAGGGACTTCTTTAGAGAGTTTAATTCATGGAGGGCCTCAAGAAAGATCTCGAAGAGCAGGTACTGAAAATCTTGCAGGAATCGCAGCTTTTGGGGCTGTTTCAGAAAAGGGCGATGTTTTTCTAAAATCTCAAAAAAAAATCCTCGAATTGCGGGATCAAATGGAAAAAGATCTGATATCTTCCATTCCTGATATTGAAATCATTGGTTCAAAATTAGCGAGATTAAATAACACTTCCTCTATTTTTATTTCAGGAATAGAAGGGGAAACTTTATTGATGAATTTAGATTTAAAAGGTTTTTTTGTCAGCGTGGGTTCGGCTTGTAATTCAGGAAAAATAAGTTCTAGTTCTGTTTTAAGCTCTATGGGATTTACAGAAAAAGAAGCTCGAAGTTGTATTAGAATTAGTTTAGGTTTTGAAACTCAAAAAAAAGATATACAAGACTTTGTGAAAACTCTTAAAAATGTTATAGAGAGATTAAGATCTTTAAAGGATTAAGTATGTTAAAAAAGAAAAAGAAAGTTTTAGTCGCTATGAGTGGAGGAGTGGATAGCTCCGTATCTGCAGCTCTTTTAAAAGATCAAGGTTATGATATTGTGGGAGTGACGATGCAAGTTTGGGATTACTCCAAAAATAAAAAAGAAGAAGGTTATGGAACTTGTTGCTCTAGTGTTGATGTTGCAGACGCGAGATCTGTTTGTCGAAAATTAGATATTCCTTTTTATGTTTTAAATTGTGAAAGTATTTTTGAAGAAAAAGTTATCACTCCCTTTGTAGAAGATTATTTACAAGGTCAGACTCCTATTCCTTGTACCAATTGTAATACTTTTTTAAAATTTCATTATTTGATTCAAAAAATGCAGGAGTTAGATTGTGATTATCTAGCAACAGGGCATTACGCAAAAATACAAAAACTCTCTAATAAAAAATATGGTTTATTTACCAGTTCTGATTCTTGGAAAGATCAAACTTATTTTTTATTTACTTTAAATCCAAAGATACTTGCTCGTTTATTATTTCCCGTGGGATCTTTAAACAAAGATCAAGTTCGCAAAATTGCTGAAAAAAAAGATCTTCCCGTTTTTAGAAAAAAAGATTCGACAGGTATTTGTTTTGTTGCTTCTAAAAATTATAGAGAGTTTATTGATTCTTATATTCCTAAAGAAAAAATTCCATCAAAAGGTTTATTAAAACTTTATCCCACAGGAGAAGTTTTAGGAGAGCATCAAGGAATTCATCATTTTACAATTGGACAAAGAAAAGGATTAGGTATTTCTTACTCTTGCCCTTTGTATGTTGCTAAAATAGATAAAAAAAATTCAGAAGTTTGGTTAGGAAAAGAAGATTCTCTTTACTCTCATAAAGCAGAAGTGGGTGAAGTGCATTTATTAGATGACATTAAAGAAGGAGAAGAGCTTCGAGTCAAAGTTAGATTTCACGACCCCGGAAGCTTGGCAACGGTCTATAATAAAAAAGACATTTGTCATCTTGAATTTTTAAAACCCCAAAGATCTATTACTCCAGGGCAATCTGCTGTTTTTTATAGAGGAAATCAGCTCGTTGGAGGGGGCTTTATAAGGAAAGGGTTTTAATTTGAAATCTAAAATTAAAATAAAAACTTTTGGATGCAAGGTGAATCACTATGACAGTGTTCTTTTGCAAGAATCTTTAGAAAATCAAAAAATATCTTCTATTGATAAGAAAAAAATTACTATTTTAAATACTTGTGCAGTGACTTCAGAGGCTGGAAAAGAAGCTCGTCGTCAAGCGGCAAGAATTAAAAAGCAGGATCCAAAAAGTTTAGTTGTTGTCACAGGCTGTGGAGCTCAAGTAGAAACTTCTCTTTACGAACAAAGCCCTTCTATCGATTTGGTCATCGCTAATTCTCATAAAAAAGATCTTCCGGATCTATTAAAAAATTATTCTTCTTTGAATCAAAAAGTTTTTAAATCCAATATTTTTAAAACCAATACGCTTTATAATAATTTTATATCCTCAGAAAAAGAGAGAACTCGCTCTTTTGTAAAAATACAAGATGGCTGTAATAGTTTTTGTACTTTTTGTATTATTCCTTTTGCTAGAGGGAAAAGCCAAAGTGTCCCTATTTCTTTTCTGGTTGAATCTGTTAAAAAACTAGAAGATCAGGGAGTTCAAGAAGTTGTTTTAACAGGAGTTCATATAGGAGATTATCAGGATGGAGACAAAGTTTTTGAAGATCTTGTAGAAAGTCTTTTAAAAGAGACATCTATTCCTCGACTGAGGCTTTCTAGTCTTGAGCCTATTGAGCTGACAGATAGACTTTTAGATCTTTATCAACAGGAAAGAATGTGCCCTCATTTTCATTTAAGTCTTCAAAGTGCAAATAGCCAAGTTTTAAAATCTATGAAACGAAAATACTCTCGAAAAGAAGTTGAAAAAACTTTTGTAAAAATTTCTAAAAAATATCCTAAGGCTTTTGTGGGTATGGATGTTATTGCTGGATTTTATTCAGAAAGCGAGAAAGATTTTGAAGAAACTTATGAGGTTTTAAAAAATAACTCATGGACCAAGATGCATGTCTTTCCCTATAGCCCAAGACAAGGCACTTATGCTTATAAATACCCTAGCCTTTCTCGAGAGGAGATCCTGAGGAGAGCGGGTCTTTTAAGACATTTGAGTGATGCAAGATTTCGGGTGCATAGCCAACAACAAATAGGAACAGAAAAAAAAGTTCTTATTTATAAAACAAATTCTCAAAGAGGCTTAAGCAGGGATTATTGGGAAATTGATCTTCCTCAATCTTCTTTAAAAGGGGAGCACGCTTTTAAAATTAAAAATTTTAATAAACAAACCGGGAGATTAATTGCTGATTAAAGAGAAGGTTCTTCTTCTGGTGGCTTTTCATCTGCTTCTATGAGCGCATCCACTGTAGTCGGTATGGTTTTAAGAGTTTCTTTAATTTGTTCATTTTCTTTTTCATATTCATGATGAGGAATAGATACGCTTTCAGAAAGTGTATCTGTGACTTGATGAAGTTTTTCTTTTTCTTCTGTAGGATTATGAACTTCAGGTAATAAATCTTGAATTTCTTCTTCAGAGGGAAGATCTTTTAAACTGTTAAAACCAAAAACTTCCAGGAATTTTTCAGAGGTTTTGTAAAAAGAAGGCCTGCCAGGAAGGGTGCTTTTTCCATCAAAAATAATGAGCCCTTTTTCCATCAGTTTTCTTATGAGATGACCTGATTCAACACCTCGTATTCGATCAACATCTTGTTTTAAACAAGGTTGGTTGTAAGCAATAATAGATAAAGTCTCTAAGGAAGGCCCCGATAAACGAAAGGCTTTAGGTTTGAGATATTTTACAAGATACTCTTTGTTTTCTGGTTTTGTTCTCAGTTGATAACACTGATTAACTTGTTCTAAAACGAGACCTCTTTCTTCAGAATTAAGAGATTGTTTAAATTCTTCTAAAAATAATAAGATTTCTTCTTCAGAAAATTCTCCGTCAAAAGTTTTTAAAAAAGTAGATAGGGGCTTAGGTTCTGGACTTGCAAACAAAAGACTTTCTAAAATGGAAAAAACTTTTTTTTGATTCATTTTTATATCGCTTCCTGTTGAATGGGATGATCCATCCAATCTTTTTCCTCATGATCTAAGAGAGTGAAATCTTTTTGATTAAGATTTTTTTTCACTTCAATATTGATATCGGAATCAAAAGATTTTTGAACCAATGAGACAAAACCTAATTTAGAAAGTTCTAAGATAGAAAGAAAAGTTAAAAGTCGGCTATAAGGATTGGTTTTGAACAAACTGAGTTGGTTAAAATTTATTTTTGCATCCAAAACCAGAAGATCATTGAGTTCTTTGATTCGATCTAATAAGGAAGGCAGGGGTTTTCGTGTCTTATGAGGTTTTTTAATTTTTTGAGACTGTAAAATTTTATTATAATTTTTGATTAATAAAAAAGAAGCTTTTTCTTTAGGGATTTCAATTTCATTTTGAGGATTCGTTTCAAGAACTAAAGTATAACGAGAACTCCAAGTGTCTCTATCTAAAAGATTTCTTTTATAAATCATACCGGCTGCTGTTTGATATCTTTGATAATTCACTAAGAGACGAACTAAATGCTCTTTAAGTTGAGAAGTTTCTTCATCTTCTTGTTCCTCTTTAGGAAGGAGAGTTCTGGATTTAATATGCATTAACAAACTAGCCATTCTTATAAAATCTCCTGCATTTTCTAAATCAGGAATAGGTAAGCTTTTTAAGTACTCAACATATTTAGAAGTAATTTTATAAATATCTATTTTAAAGATATCCATTTTTTGTTCACGAATGAGTTGAAGTAAAAGATCTAAAGGACCTAGGGGAGATGAGAGCTCTTCAGGCTCAATATAAGAATCATAGGTTTGTATTTTTAAAGCGGCTTCTGACATTGTAAATCCCTTTATGCTGTAAATCCTTTTATTTTATAAGCCTATCGCTAGTAAGATTATAAAATATTTATAACAAAAATAGCAAATACTTGTGACATCTTTATCATAGCAGCTGCTATCACCAATAGTGGTTTAGAGATATAATGAAAAGCTCCTGAAATGACAAGAAAAATTAAAAGAAAGCTCATATAATATTTTTGATTTTCTAAAAAATGATTCCAAGAATTGGGTAGGAACCGAGCGAGGACTTTTCCGCCATCTAAAGGGTGTAGAGGAATTAAATTAAAGAAGCCTAAAAGGAGATTCATAAAGATAAACACTTCTCCTACTTGAAAAAAAGAGGCTTTGAGCTCGATACCTTTAAGCTGAGCGATATAAAAGAAAGACATAAAAAAAGCACCTACAAAAGCAAGGATAAAATTAGACAAAGGTCCAGCAAGAGCAATCCAAAATAAATCTCGTTTAGGATCTTTTAAATTACTTTCATCAACAGGAACAGGTTTAGCCCAACCAAAAAAAAGAGGTGAACTGAATGCTAAAAAAAACAAAGGTAGAAAAAAAGTTCCTATGAAGTCCATGTGAGCCAGAGGATTTAAAGTGAGTCGCCCATGATAATAAGCTGTTAAATCTCCCCGTTTTTGAGCCATCCATCCATGAGCCCATTCATGGACACATAAAGAAAATAAAAGAGGAAGATAAAATAAAAATATCTTATATATAAATTCAATAGATATCATTGGTTTGATTTTTTATCTCGGAATAGCGGTATAAGTAAAGGATTTATTAAGAGATCTAAGGAATAATATTGACTTTACTTCTTCTAACAGTCATTTTGAAATAGTTTTATGCGCTTATTATCTGAAGAAGAAAAAATTTTTAAAGATTCAATTTTAGATTTTACAAAAAATGTTTTACTTCCACAAGTTTCTGAAATGGATCAAAAAGAAGAAATCCCTCAAGCTCTTTTAAAAGAATGTTTTCAAAGAGGTTATATGGGTATAGAAGTTCCTGAAGCTTACGGAGGTTCAGGGGGAAGCTTATTGATGTCTTGCTTGCTCATTGAAACGATTGCTCAAGTCGATCCTTCTTTAAGTATCTTAGTGGATGTTCAAAATACTTTGGTCAATTCCATTTTTATGAATTATGGAACTGAAGAACAAAAACAAAAATATCTTACAAAATTATGCACATCTTCTGTAGGAGCTTATGCTTTAAGTGAAAGTTTTAGTGGCTCCGATGCTTTTGCATTACAAACAAAAGCCAGAAAGCAAGATCAGGGTTTTGTTTTAAAAGGTCGTAAGATGTGGATTACAAATGCTTACGAAGCCGATGTATTTATTGTTTTTGCGAATACACAACCTGAAAAAGGTTATAAAGGCATTACAGCTTTTATTATTGAAAGAGACTTTCAGGGTTTTTCAGTAGGGAAAAAAGAAGAAAAATTAGGTATTAAAGCAAGTTCAACTTGTGAATTAATCTTAGAAGATTGTTTAGTTCCTAAAGAAAATGTGATAGGAAATGTAGGAGAAGGTTATAAAATTGCGATAGAAACTTTAAATATAGGTCGCATAGGGATAGGAGCTCAAATGTATGGATTAGCTCAAGGTGCTTATGAGTGCACTAAAAAATACATTAAAGAAAGAGAACAGTTTGGAAAAAAAATAAGTGAATTCCAAGGAGTTCAATTTCAATTAGCGGAAATGAAATCTTATTTAGAAGCTATGGGTTTGTTAGTTTATAACACCGCTCAAAAAAAAGAAGCCAATCAAGATATCGTAACCTCTGCTGCTATTTGCAAATGGTTCACTTCTGTTTATGCAGAAAAAATCACTTCTCAATGCCTCAATCTTTTTGGCGGTAATGGATTTAGCAAAGAGTACCCTATAGAAAAATTTTATAGAGATAGTAAGATTGGTCAAATTTATGAAGGAACCAATAATATTCAATTACAAACCATTGCAAAACAAGAGTTAAAAGCATGAAGATTTTTCTATTTTTTATATGGCCTTTAATAAGTTTTTCAGAATCGACTTCTCATTTACAAAGAGAAGATATTAAAAATTCTAAAAAACCATGGTCTTTTAGTATGTCTCATCAGTTATCAAGAGGCGCTTATTATAATGCCAGTATTCTAAGCTCTCATGGCGCATCTTTTTTTTACAAACATAAAGATTGGAATTGGTCTTTATCCAGCTCTTATCTTTATCCTTTAAAATATGTTTCTGATTTCGCGCATTTTGGGTGGATGGATACTTCTCTAGGAGCTTCTAGATCTTTGACATCTCTAAAAGGTTTTTTAAATTCTCAATGGCGATTGGCTTTAGGCATGGCTTTACCAACAGCTCAAAGGTCTCGAAAAAAAGGAAATTATTTTTCTCTTTATGGAGTCTTGTCTTCTACTTTTATTTCTAAAAAGAAAAGATCTTTAAGTTTAAGTCACACTTTGTATTCTGATTTTCATCGATACCAAACAGATCTTTCGGGAGCGGCGAATCGTTTAATGGCTTCTTCTCATAGTGTTCAAGTGGTTTTTAATTTGAAAAAACTGACTTTATCAGGGCAAGGAGTTTTTTATATTTACACTTATCTTGCTGATTCAAACCCAGATCCAGAAGTGGTCGATACTAAGTTAAGAGTTAAAGGGTACCAAGGAGCTCATTTGAATTTTTCTTACCTTCTTTGGCCTAAATATAAACTAAGAATCAATGGTATTTGGAGTATCAATGTTCCTGTTGTGTCACCTGTTTTAACGGGTTTTCCTGCTTTTAATAAAAATTACTGGCTTTATCGCTCAGGTTTGAGTTGGTCTTTTTAGATTTCTTAAGATTATTAAAATTTCTTTTTTTACACTTCAAAAAACAAGTATTTTTATATACACTTCTTTTCTGGAGCAACTATGGTTTTTGAAGAATTAGAAAAAGAAAAATTACCTCATGAGCAGATCGTTTTTTGCAATGATCATAAAACGGGCTTAAAAGCTATTATTGCAATTCATAATACTCAATTAGGGCCTTCCCTAGGGGGATGCCGCATGTATCCCTACAAGACAGAAAAAGAAGCCTTAAGAGATGTTTTAAATTTATCACGAGCTATGAGTTATAAAGCCGCTTGTTCGGGTTTAGAACTCGGTGGAGGAAAATCTGTCATTATAGGAGATCCTGATAAAGATAAAACCAAAGAGATTTTATCTGCCTTTGGCAAATACATACAATCTCTTAATGGAAAATATATAGTTGCTAAAGATGTTGGTATTTTTGATCAAGACTTAAAACACATTGGAGAAACAACATCTTATGTTATTGGAAAACCTAGAGAAGATGGTGGAGCAGGAAGCCCTAGTTATTCCACAGCAAAAGGTGTGTTTTTAGGTTTAAAACTGGGTGTTCAATTAAGGCTCCAAAAAACTTCTTTAAAAAACATAAAAGTAGTTATTGAAGGAGTGGGATCTGTTGGTTTTGAATTAATGAAGCTTCTTGTTGAAGAAGAGGCTGAAGTTTTTGTTTTTGATGTGAAAAAAGAAATTCTTGAAAAAGTTAAAAAAGCATATCCTTCTGTTCATATTTTATCTCAAAAAGAAGTTTATCATACTCCTTGTGATGTTTTTTCTCCTTGTGCTTTAGGAGGAGTGATTAATGAAACTAATTTAAAAACTTTAAATTGTTCTTTAATTGCTGGAGGCGCTAACAATCAGCTGCATTCCATCGATATGTGCCAGAAGTTATTTGATAAAAATATTCTCTATCTTCCTGATTTTATTTTAAACAGCGGTGGCTTAATTCATGTTTCTGGATATTTAAAAATTAAAGATAAGCCTCCAGAGAATTGGATTGAAAATAAACTTCAAGAAATTCCTAAATCTTTAAAATCGATTTATGATTTTTCTAAAAAACAGCATATATCGATGACGGAAGCGGCTTTAAACCTAGGTCAAACTAGAATAATTCAAGGTTATTCTTTAAAAAATTAAAAATTTATGTTATCAGTTTTTATCTATGATTATTGAAAAAATTAAAAATTTTATAAATATAAACTCTATCTATTCATGGGTGGCTAAACATTTAAAATCATTGTTTATTGGATTTGTTACCATCCTTTTGGTTTTAATTGGAGGAGGAGTTTTTTTAGAGTGGAAATCTAATCATGAAAAAAAGCTTTATGGAGATTTTTATCTCCTTCAAAAGCAACTTCAAATGGCTGGTGAAAAGGCTAATGGAAAAGATTATAGAAAAAAAAATAAGGATTTAGTTCAATTGATGAAATCTTTTAATGAAAAGAATCCAAAAAAAGATACTTATTCACAGGAAATGAAAGATATTGCCACCAAGTATGAATCTTTTATCCAAGATTATAAAGGTCAAAAAATAGGAACTGTTTTTGCTATTGATCTTGCGGATTTCTTTTACTCTAATGATGAAAAAGCTCGGGCTCAAGATTTGCTTGCTTTATTTGCTTTTCCTAAAAAAAAATCAACTCTCTATCAACTCGCTTCTTTTCAATTAGCGAATTACCATATGAATGAAAAAAATTGTGAGGAGGCTTTAAAAATTTGGCAAGATTTAAGCACCAATAAAAAAGCCCCATCTTTTCACAAAGATTCTAAAATTCAATCTGCTCTATGTTATGAAAATAGTAAAGAGTATAAAAAAGCTAAAGATTTATATCTGGAAATTATAAAAAAGAATCCTAATGCCTTAGACAAACAAAAAATTCAAGAAAGTATTTATTTTTTAACTCTTAAACAAAAAATAGAAGCAAAAAAATGATTCGATTGTTTTTGATTTTTTTATGTCCTCTTTCTTTTTCTTTTACAGAAAAAAATTTCTCTAAGGAAGTTTCAAAAAAAGAACATCTTAATTTGCATCATGTATGGTCGGTCAATCTAGATCCTTCTCGAAAAATAAGAAGATCCTTAGCTCATAACAGTTCTCCTCTTCTTACTAAAAATTTAGTGATTCAAGCCAATGGAATAAATGGAGTTCAGGCTTTTTCAAAAGATAAGGCGGAGTTAATATGGAGTTTTGCAATTCCAAATGGTGTGTTTAGTTCTTTAACCCTGAATAAAAATCATATTTACTTTGGAGCCAGTGACGGATTTTTTTATAGTTTAGAGGCCAGAACAGGCAAGCTCGTTTGGAAATTTTTTACAGGTTCTGAAAATCTAGGCCCTGCCCTTATTCATAGAAATAAAGTTTATTGGACGAGCTTAAATCAAAAAGTTTATGCCTTGTCTTTAAAGGGGGATTTGCTTTGGACTTATGCAGGCCCTTTTTTAACAAGGAAGATGGTTGTAAGATCTCGTCCTCGTCCTTTTATTTATAAAGGCAGGATTTATATGGGATTTTATGATGGAAGCTTAGTGGCTTTAAATCAGAATAATGGAAGTTTAAAATGGAAAAAGCAATTATCTTCCAAAGCGATTGTCGGAAATTTATTTATTAAAAAATCTTGTCTTTTTGTTTCTACTTTTAAAACCAGTCTATCGTGCTTAAATCCTTTGAATGGAAAAAGAAAATGGAAATTAAAGGGAGAGAGTTTTCTTTTCCCTAAAGGCCGCTTTCTTTATAAAATTTCTCAAAAAAACATCTCAGCTGTTAAAAAAACCACGCTTAAAACTCGCTGGAGCATTCCCTTAAAGGCCGCTCCTGCTCTTGCCTCTATTTATAAAAATTATCTTATTTATGGTTCTTTATCCGATGGATCTATTCATATTGTAGATAAAGAAAGAGGCCAAACCCTTTCCAATTTTAAATTTGGTAAGGGCTTAGCCTCTTCTGTTACTATTGATAACAATGGTGATATTTACTTTTTATCTGTGGATGCTCGCATCCACAAAATTCGTATTAATTAAACAGCGTAATCCCAAAGAATTGCTACTCCAAGACCTATAGTTACTAGGCTTGAAAAAACAGCAAAACCTTTTTTCATTATAACTGGCTTTAGTGCCTTAACTAAAGACTTCACTTTTTTATTAAAAGCGAGCCATAGAAAAGCTTGCACAGCTAAGAACCATCCTAAAACTGTAGTTATAAGAGATAGCCCTCCGCGCCAATCATTATGAGCTATAATGATCGTAACACCAAATACCAAAAAGATTAGACATGTAAAATCCATGACCATCTTATTTGAAACATCTGATGATAGAGCAAAGTTAATACGAGCTTTTAATTGTTTTGGCTTTACTAATGTAGTAAATCCCCAAACAATTACGCTTACACCTAAAACATACTCTACCAATGAATAAAGATCAGTTACCATTGATTCCTCCTTTGTTGTATTTTCTATATTTTGTCTAGCATTGAAAGAAATTGCAAGCTTCTATTGCAAATTCGCCTAAGTTTCCTGAAGAACCTTGGTTTCCATTCCAACTTTTGTAGTTTTTAAATTGAATAGTCCCTGTAAAAAGGAACTTGCCGTCACTACGAGTTATTAATTGACCATTGAGATCAACAGCCCCTTGAAGATTTTCAAATGTTAACACAGCCGCGGTTCCATCGACAGACCCATAAGTGTAATTAAATGTTATAGGGGCAACATTGGGTTTGTTAGCCGTATTTGTTTCAAAATAAAAAACAACATAAGAACTTTCTGGAATCATAATAATGTCTTGATTAACAGTTTTATCAATCGGTTTATCTGTCTGCATTTTTCCAGAGAAGAAAACACCTCCAGAACTTTTTTTAGTACAAGAGTGATCTCCAACTTCTTGAGGGTTTACAGTAGAAGATAAAAAAGATCTCAAATTTTGATTAAAGGCGCTGGTATGAAAAAAAGATTTACATTTTACAACACCAACTTTTTGGTTCGTACTTGTTGGAGCGGGGATCGTGGTATTTGTTACTCCAGGAGAAGGTAGATTGCCTCTTGATGTAGATCCACTTTGATCTGGAAAACTAGGAGAAAATAATTGCCCGCAAGCCGCTAAAAAGAAACATAGAAAAATAAATAAAAATCTCATACTTAAAGTATATTAAAGAATTTCTTTTTAAGATTGAAGATTTTTATTTTATAAGTTTGAAATTAATTTCAAAACTATACCTTTGTCTATTATATTAGGAATAATAAAGAGGCTTTTAAAATTGAGGATCAAATCGATTTCCCCATTTTTCGGTATATTCTTTAAGTGTCTTTTTAATATTATTTAGGCCTATTTCTTTGGCATAGTTCATAGGACCACCTAAAAAAGGAGGAAACCCTGTTCCAAATATCATAGCTATATCAATATCATCAGGATTATCAACGACAGATTCTTGTAAAAGTTTTTGGCCCTCATGAATCATGCGATAGATGCCTCGTTTTATAATATCTTCAGACAAAGCGGGAGATTTCTTTTTTTGGAAAAAAGAAACTTCTTTATTAATCACATAATCTTCTCCTTCATAAATATAAAAACCTTTGGATTCTTTTTTACCTAAGCCCAAAACTTGAGTTAATTTTTCTGTATTTGCTGGAACATCTAATTGTTTCAAACCCGATTTATGAAAATGGGAAATAACATGAGTGCAAATATCTAAACCCACTTCATCCATTAAACGAAAAGGCCCCATAGGAAGTCCAAATTTATGCGTGTAATAATGATCCACTTTTTTAATATTATAACCTTCTTCCAGCATCCAAAGTGCTTCTGTAAGGTAGGGCATCAACATACGATTCACAATAAAACCAGGACTGTCTTTAACAATCACAGGAGTTTTTCCAAGAGATTTAGCAAGTTCAAAAACAGTAGCAATAGATGCTTCATCACTTTTATCTGTTTTAATAATTTCTACCAGTGGCATTTTATAAACAGGATTAAAAAAATGCATTCCTACAAATTTTTCTGGCCAAGGATAAGATTGAGATAATTCTGAAATAGAAAGTGAAGAAGTATTTGAAGCAAATAGAGTTTCAGGGTTTAAGTGCTTCGCTGCTTCCGCAATAGATTTTTTCTTAATATCTTTATTTTCTGAAATCGCTTCAATAACCAAGTCTACATGAGAAAATTCAGAATAATCGAGGGTTCCCGATAAGCAAAATTGTCTTTGATTCCATTTTTCTTTTGTTAAGCGGCGTCGTTTGTATTGCTTTCCCCAAAGTTTATTAGATTGTTTAAAAGCTTTAGATAGAGCAGGACCTTGAATATCTTTTAAAAGAGTATTGTAATTTTTATCAGCACATAAATAAGCAATTCCAGATCCCATAACACCAGCTCCTAAAACTGAAATTTGCTGAATAGGTTTTTTAGTAGCAGAAAATTTATGTTTTTTGATTTGATTCATAAGAAAAAAGATACGAATAAGATTCTTGCTCGCAGGAGTAACCACCACTTCACAAAAAGCTTTTGTTTCTTCTTTTAAAGATTTTTCAAAATCTTTAGAGCCATAGGTTTTTTTAATAACCCTTAAAGCTTTTAAAGGTGCAGGATAAAATCCTTTGGTTTCTTTTTTTACTTTTTTTCGAGTGATCCAAAAAAGCAGAGGCCTTAAAGGTTTTTCAAGTAAAAAATCGAGGATTTTTTTAGGTTTGTAATTTTGCTTAGGATGAGCTTGTTTTTTTCCCTTAACGATATCTTGAGCCAATTCTAAAGCTCTTCGATATAAAATAGGAGCCGGTAGCATTTCATCAATTAAAGATTTTTTAAGAGCCACTTTAGCCGGAATAGCTTTTCCAGTTAAAATCATAGTTAAGGCTTGTTTTAAACCCACTCGTTTAGGAAGGCGAACGCAACCTCCAAAACCAGGTAGAAGCCCTAGTTGAACTTCAGGAAGTCCCAACTTAACTTGAGGCGCATTAGAGGCCAGAATATAATCGCAGGTTAAAGCAAACTCTAAACCTCCCCCTAAGCAAGCTCCATCGATGGCCGCTATTTTAGATATTTTTAATTTTTCAAAACGATTTAAAATTTTATGAGCTTTTTCAAGAATTTTTTGGCATTCCTTTTCGTTTTTAATATTTTGAATATCTTTAATATCTGCTCCTGCTATAAAAACAGCAACCTTTTTAGATGTGATAACTAAAACTTTGAGATCTTCTTTTTCTAAACGATCCAGCAATTTGGAAAATTCATCCAGAAGAGATAAAGATAAAACATTTGCTGAAGAAGCCTGTTCATCCCATTCTAACCAAGCGATTTGAGATTTTTTGATTTTTAAATTTAGAGTCATTTATAGCGCTCCAAGATAACAGATCCTCCCTGTCCTCCACCAATACAAAGAGTTGCCAAGCCGAATTGCACTTTTTTTCTTTTCATTTCTAAAGCAAGAGTTAAAGCCAAACGAGCCCCTGTGGCAGAAACAGGATGACCAAGAGCAATCGCTCCACCATTGACATTTAAAATTTTTGGATCAATCTCTCCAAGAGCTTTAGAAGTTTGTAATTTTTCCTTACAAAAAGAACTGGAATTAAAAGCTTGAAGACAAGCCAGAACTTGAGAAGCAAAAGCTTCATTAATTTCTATCAGTCCCATATCTTTTAAACTGAGTTGAGCTTTTTGCAAAGCAAGATGGGTGGAGTAAACAGGTCCTAACCCCATCCTTTCAGGCTCTAAACCTGCAAAACTGATAGCTTTTATAGAAGCAAGAGGTTTAAGTCCTAAAGACAAGGCTTTTTCTTCAGACATTAAAACCAGTAAACAAGAACCATCAGTAATAGGGCAAGAATTAGCAATTGTGACAGTTCCGTATCTTTTATCAAAGTAAGGTCGCATTTTTTTCATTCGATCGACATTAATATTAGCTCTAGGGCCTGTATCTTTTGAAATCATAGGATAATCAGGCTTTGGAAAAATAGGTGTGATTTCTTCTTGTAATTTTTTTTCAGCAGCAATCGCTTTTTTATGACTTTGAAGAGCAAACTCATCTTGTTTTTCACGACTGATATTAAATTCTCTTGCTAAGATTTCAGCAGTATCTCCCATTAAAATTCCTGTAAAAGGATCTGTGAGAGCTTCTAATAAAGCAATACGAGGTTTAAAACTGGAAAATCTTAAACTCGTAAGAGATTTTAATTTTTGTTGAAGAGTTTTTGCCGTCATTATTTTTGTAAGCATGGCCGTTAAAGAAGAGCTAAAAAGAAGAGGGATTTGAGACATGCTTTCCACTCCTCCTGCAATAACTGTATCCATCATACCTGCTTTTATTTTAGCAAATCCTACGGTTAAACTTTCTAGAGAGGAAGCGCAATTCCTATGAACTGTTGATGCTGAAATGCTTTTATCCAAACCAGATTTTAAAGCAATCACACGAGCAATGTTGGCAGCATCAGGAAGATTAGCCACATTTCCTATAAGGACTTCCTCAATCTCTTTTTGAGGAAAATCCAGACGAAGAAGTAATTTTTTTAAATTATAAGCTCCCAAATCAGAAGGATGGAGATTTTTGAGTTCTTTTCCCGCTTTTGCAAAAGGAGTTCTTAATCCTTGGACAATAACTATTTTTTTGTTGGTATTAGACATAGACTTTACTTTTTTAAGATGCCTAGGTTTTCTTTTTTTGTCAAATAGGTTATAAATGTCATTTGAAATAAAGGAAAAGAGAAAAGTTATGAAAGAAGAAGCTCTTCGTTATCATAAAAAAAAACCTTCAGGAAAGCTGGAAATCAATCCTACTAAAAAAATGGATTCAGACTGGGAGCTGTCTTTAGCTTATAGCCCTGGAGTTGCTGAGCCTTGCAAAGAAATTGATAAAGATCCCAAAAAAGTTTTTGACTACACAGGAAAAGCAAATCTTGTGGCTGTTATTTCTAATGGAAGCGCTGTTTTAGGTTTAGGGAACATAGGTCCTTTAGCAAGCAAACCCGTGATGGAGGGCAAAGCAGTTTTATTTAAAAAATTTGCTGGTATTAATGTTTTTGATATAGAGATTAAAGCCCAAACTGTTAAAGAGTTTGTAGAGGTTTGTAAGAATTTAGAACCTACTTTTGGTGGTATCAATTTAGAAGATATTGCTGCTCCTGAATGTTTTGAAATCGAATCCGCTTTAAGACAAGAATTAAAGCTACCTGTTTTTCATGATGATCAACATGGAACTGCTATTATTACATCAGCGGCTTTTTTAAATGCTTGCAAACTTCATCAGAAAAAAAGAGAAGAGGTTCGAGTTGTTTTTAGTGGAGCAGGGGCGGCCGCCATTTCTTGCGCAAGACTTCTTTTGTCTTTAGATGTTAAAAAAGCAAATATTATTCTCTGCGATTCTTTAGGAGTTATTTATAAAAATCGTAAAGAAAGAATGAATTCTTACAAAGAAGAATTTGCCGTGGATACAAAATTAAGAACCATGGAGGAGGCTTTAAAAGGAGCTGATGTTTTTATTGGTTTAAGTGTTAAAGATCTTTTAACTCCAAAAATGATTAAGTCCATGTCTCCTAAGCCTTGTATTTTTGCAATGGCGAATCCTGATCCAGAGATCTTGCCTGAAGAGGCTAAAAAAGCAAATCCCAATGCAATTATTGCTACAGGAAGAAGTGATTATCCTAATCAGGTCAATAATGTTTTAGGCTTTCCTTTTATTTTTCGTGGAGCTTTAGATGTTCAAGCGACAACAATTAATGAAGAAATGAAGCTCGCAGCCGTTTATGCTTTAGCAGAGCTGGCTCAAAAAAGCGTTCCTCATAATGTTTCTCAAGCGTATCAAGGAGAGGTTTTTAATTTTGGCCCAGATTATATTATCCCAAAACTTTTTGATTTAAGAATTTTAACTCACTTAGCTCCTGCTGTTGCTCAAGCGGCAATGGATAGCGGAGTGGCTCAAAAACCTATTAAAGATTTTCAAAAGTATCAGCAAGAGCTGGAAACTTTTCAAAGCGAAAGTAGGGGATTTGTACGAACAGTTATTAATCGTATTAAAACTTACAATCAAGACAGAAAACGACCTGTGATTTATTTGCCAGAAGGAGAGAATCCTAAAATTTTAACAGCTCTTAATACAGTGATTCCTGAAAAAATTATGGAGCCTGTTTTACTGGGGGAATCATCAGTGATTGAAAAACATATTAAAGATTTGAAGTTGTTAAATTTAAAAGATTTAAAAATTTTGCAACCTCAAACAGCAACTTCTTTTTCCAAATATGCAGAAGCTTTTTATAATTTGAAAAAAACAAAAGGAATGAGCTTGAAGCAGGCAGAAAATCTTTTAAGTCAGCCTAATTACTTTGCAGCGATGGCGACCCATTTAGGAGATGGAGATGCTTTAGTGACAGGATCAACAGATAGTTTTGTAAACAGCGTTCGTCCTTCTTTGAGAATTATAGGTTCAGGAAAAAGACAAACCGTTGCAGGAGTGAATATGGTTTTGTTAAAAAATAAAGTTTTATTTTTTGCAGATACCGCTTTTAATATTAATCCCACTGCTGAACAACTGGCTCATATTGCTATTTACACAGCGCAAATGGCTCGTTATTTTACAATAGAGCCGAGGGTTGCTCTTTTAAGTTTTGTTAATTTCAGCAACTCTCGAGCGGAATCTCCTCAAAAAATGAAAGAGGCTGTTCGTTTAGTTAAAAAATGGAAACCGGATTTAAAAATTGAAGGAGAGGTTCAAGCTGATATTGCTGTGAATGAAGATATTGCAAAAGAAATATTTCCAAAATTTTCTTATGATAAAGGAGCTAATATTTTAATATTCCCTAATTTAGATGCAGGAAATATCGCTTACAAACTGGTTCAACAATTAGGTTCAGGGGAAGTCTTGGGGCCTTTATTAATGGGAGTAAAAAAACCCATTAATGTTCTTCAAAGAACTTGCACAGTAGAAGATATTATAAACACTTTAATTTTAACAACTTTAAAAGTTTATGGTTATGAAATTAAAAAATCTTAAATTTATGAATATTTGCTGTTAATGCCTTAAATTGTTTTTTAATTGCAAGGCCAAGAATTTTATTATTTAATAATTTAAGACATGAAATTCTTTTTATTAATCCTTTTATTATTTTCTTTTTCTGTATCGGCTCTTAAGGAATCGGAAATATCTTTTGTTTATGAATTATTAGAGAACAAATCCAATTTTTATCAATTAGGCAATTTTAAAAACACGACAGGCAATCAATTAAAGTACGCTCAATTTGGAACTACAAAAGGAAAAAAAGGCTCTGTTGTTTTTGTTAGTGGATTTGGAGAAAATATATTTAAATATCTGGAATTTTTTTATGATCTCAATGCATTAGGTTACTCTCCCATCTATACTTACGATCATGTGGGGCAAGGATTTTCAGAATCTCTTTTAGAAAATACAGAATTTGGTTATATCGATTCTTACACAACTTATGTTAAAGATTTAGATCTTTTTTTAAAGCAAATCGTTTTAAAAAACTCAGAAGTCGATTCGGATCATTTGTTTTTAACTTCTCATTCTATGGGATCTTTAGTTTCCGCTTTGTATTTGGAGGAAAACTCAAATACTTTTCAGGCCGCTGTATTAAGTTC
>JBPCUO010000098.1:0-4418 GCA_051011135.1 Bdellovibrionales bacterium | reverse complement strand
CCTCTTATTTGTTCACCTAATTTTTTAAGTAAATTCTTTGAGCGACATTCTTTTATCCTCGTAACAGAAATATTATTCATTTTTTGCTTATCATCTTGTTCACATTTTTTTAAAAAATTTTTAGGATTAATTTGATTATTTTTAAGTTTACAAAAAAGATATCTAATTAAAGGTTCTTCGTCATTAACAACCTTAAAATCTAATTGTATCTTTAATTTTTTAGTCAATTTATTGATGCTCTATAATTAATTTTATAGCATCATCTAAAGATGAATATGTTCCGCAACCTTCTCTAGGTTTTTTTTCAAATTTATTATATTGTGTAAATGTAAAGTTGAATTCATTTTTTTTACTAACATAAATACCTATATGGTCTTGTGTATTCTTTTTTTTGAATTGAAAATAAATTAAATCATTAGATATAGGGAAAATACCAAGATTTTCATTGATAAGACCATAATATGTTAATTTTTCAAGAAAATATAAAGCATGATCTATATCTTTAATAGGTTCCGCATCTTCACCATCCCAGCCAACACTTTTACAATCCTTAAGAATGCTTTCAATATCTTTTTTTAGTTTATGATGAAGTTCAGTTTGTGCTTTCTGGCGAAGTTCAAATTGCTTTATCGAAATACTTTTATCAATTAAATCAACACTAGGACTTTCTTGATCATAGTTTTTATCAAAATAAATTAAATTATCAGAAACACGTATTGTCATTCCCAATGGCATCGCTTGGTTAAAATCATCAGCATTCATTGTCATTCCCAATGGCATCGCTTGGTTAAAATCATCAGCATTCATTGTCATTCCCAATGGCATCGCTTGGTTAAAATCATCAGTATTCATTGTTATTCTTGATAATATTGCTTTTTTAAAATCAGAAGAGAAATTATTGGGCTTAATTGATTTATTTACACTCATGTTATTACCAATTTTTCTAAATAATCTTTAGTAATATCATAATCTAATTTCATATTTTTTATTATATCAAATAATTCTTGATTAGTTTTTAAATTATAATGATTATTAAAATCAATAGATAAAACCTTTCTTTTATTATTTTCAGATTGGCGCACTTCATTTATTTCTCCCTCTTCAAAAGCAACAACAAGTTTTCTGTTTTTATTTTTGTTGTCTAAATAACTCAAATCACATCGATTATTTTTTCTTTCAAAACTCTTAAAGGGTTTGTGATTTTTTGCAAACAATTCTTCTGTATGTTTTTTATAATTATCTCGATCAGGGATAAAAAGAAATAAGAAATTTAAACCCATATCTTTGACATGAAAATCTGTATTTTTCGCAATATAGTTTTTCATAAATTCTTTTGTTCTATTTTCTAAATTTTCTATAGACTTCATAAAATTATTTTGATTTTTTATCACTACTTCAAATTTTAATCTCATTTTCTCAAATGTAATAAAAAAGTCATTAGAATAATCTAATCTTGATAATTTTCTATGTATAGTTTCAGGTTTTTGATCTGAAAGTAAATTTTCGTCCAAATCAGAAGAGCATTCCTCTTTTGAAACAACTACAATTGAACTTTTTATTAAGAATAATTTTTCAGATGCCATTTAATAGAATTCTATCTTTTTTTTGCATAAAAAGCAAGTTATTCTTAAGTTAGAAAATATAGTTTTATAGATAATAGTCTACATAGAATCTATTATTTTTTCTTTTATTAAAAATTTTCACAAAGGAATCATCCTTTATTTTAAATTCAAATAAACAAAACCTGCTACTCAACTTTGGGGCGAAATACAAACTTAGGAATCTTATTCCCTCAGGAGCTTGGATGGCTTGGTCTTTTACTAAATTCAGTTCCAAAACAACTTTAAAATTTCCATAGATTCCATCAATGTTCTATTTTGGAAAATTCTTAAAAAAATAATCCTAATCAAACAATTAGAAACCTATTATTTTTTCCATAAAAAGCGTTTTAAAATTATCAGGTTTTTCTAAGGTTTATTCTGGTTATGAGAGGCTATGTGCGGTTATAGCAGGTAAGAAAAATGCTGAGTTTGTTGAGAAAATTGATTTTAGTTTGTTCTTTGTATCTGTCTCTGGCGCCCTTCAGCCCCTACTATTACCTTTTTAAAGCTTTGTAATCATTGAACTTTTTTAAGTTTTTCAAGAACAAAAAGTGATTTGCTGGTGATTTTGAAAAGACTCACTTAAAAAATAAAAAGTAAAAAGTACCAATAGGGCATTTAAGTCTTGAATTAAACTTCATGATAGAGGTAGTGTAGCTAAAGTTCGCTGGGTGTTCACTACAAGAGAATTTATTTTCTCCTATCTGGCGAACTTTTTTTTAAAATTGCAATCTTATTAAAGGTTGCTGGGTTTAACAGGAACGCAGCTGCTCCTGTCCAGCGGCCTTTATTTTTTTAAAAGTAGTTTTTTTATTTTCTAATTGGGTTAAAATTTTTAGGTTTTTTATAAAGAACTTTTTAAATTAGAATAAAAATCTATAACACCTTGATCTGTTTTAATACTTGCAGGATTCCAATCTTTTATTAATAAACCCTCAGGGGATTTAGCGCGGCTAAGAGCGACATAGGCTTGGCCATTTTCCCAAAGGCCTTCAAGGTCTACATGCACCTTATCAATGGATGCTCCTTGAGATTTATGAATTGTTGATGCCCAAGCAAGAGTAATAGGAAAATTTTTAATGGATGCTCTTTCTTTTCCATCAGCATCATGAATTTTAAACTCTGCTTTTTCTAAATCTATTGGTTTTCCATTTAAAAGTTTTATAGATATCTGATCTTGTTTCATTTCTACAACTCTCGCTAAAGTTCCGTTCACATATTTAAAATCCGGATCATTTTTACGAATCATAACCAATGCGTTTTTTTTGATGGTCAATACCTCTGGTAAGGGAGTCATGCCTATCAGTTTTTTTGAATCTCTTTTCTCTGCTGATTTTTTAGTAACTTCAGTGGGAAATGTTTGAGCGGGTCCATCCAGCTTTTCAAGTTGCTTATTATTATAGACTGCAACTTTATAATTATGAGCAAAAAGAACAGTTCCCTCAAAGTCTTCTTTGATGTCCGAAACTCTAGAGTTAAAAAATGTTTTTGTTTCTTCTGTGCAGCGACCTTTTCTTACTTGATTCAGCATTTCAAAAAATTGATGATCTTGTGTTCTCATAGATTTTTTAAGTTCTATTGTTGTGAAGTCTAAATCTTTCCAGAGTTGATTTTCAAACATCCAAGGCAGATCTTTATTAATTGGGGGTAATTGAAAAAAATCACCTATAACGACAATTCTAATTCCTCCAAAGGGAAGCTGACTTTCTTTTATTAATTGAGCAATGCTGCTAGCTGTTTCAAAAGCTTCAGGGTCGATCATTGAAATTTCATCAATGAATATAGTTTTTGCTTTTTTTATTCTCGCTTCAAGCTTTTTTGATTTCATTGCTTTATGTATAATTTTATCTTTGGTGCCTTCCATAATTCCTAAACCAAAAAAACTATGAAATGTTCTGCCACCAACAAGAACGGCCGCAACTCCTGTGCTCGCTAGGATAGGTATAGAGTTTTTAAACTGCTTTAAATAATAGTTAACTACAAATGATTTACCCGTTCCTGCAGAACCTGTTAAAAAAATATTCTTTTTAGAGTGTAGTAACTCAAGTGCTTGTTTTTGTTCTAATGTGGGTTCGAGTTTTAGCATAGTAATTATTGTTTTAATTTATTTCTTATAGAAACACAATAGTTGGAATTAGAAAAGCAATTAACAAGTGCAGTCAGGATTGCCAAGATTTCCAATACTCTAAAAGTTCTAATTGTTTTAAATCTTCAGATACTTTTAAAGAGCTTCTGGAATCAATCATAACAGCACATTCGTTGGTAAAGGTTTTTCCTTTGATATTGTCTACAGCTTTAGGGTGTGGGCCATGAGGAAATCCGGGAGGGTGATAACTCATCATTCCAGGGTTTAAATCGTCTCGACTAAAAAAATCTCCATCATGATAAAATAACACTTCATCATAATCTGTATTTTGATGATAAAAAGGCACTTTTAAAGCATCAGCATCTTGTTCTAAAGGTCTTGGTAAAAAACTACAAACAATAAATTCATTAGTGACAAAAGTAGAGTGAACACTTGGGGGAAGGTGAACGCGGTGACTCATAACAGGCATAATATCTTTCATATCTAAAGTGTAAGGAAATAAATCTCCTTTCCATTCCACAACATCAAAGAGACACTCTTTATAAGTGAATAAAGTTTTTTGACCCTCATGATGAACTAGCATTTTTTTAAATTCTAATTTTTCTTTTTGTAAAAATTGATTAAGAGCTTTTAAATCAGGTTTTACTAAAGAGTCAGAATCATAAAGAGCATGCCTGCCAAGAAGCCCTCTCTCTGGTGCGCGAAAATGACTTTTTAAACTTTCAATAACA
>JBPCUO010000097.1:0-5223 GCA_051011135.1 Bdellovibrionales bacterium | reverse complement strand
TTTTTAAAGAGGACCTTGTGCAAACCTCTACATGCTCCCAAAAATGTCCTAGCCCACGTCGAAGCCAATACACCCCCGAAATCATGTTTATTTTAACATATTTTTCGGCATAAAGTCCTAACAAATTCACTAAAAAATTTAAAACTTAAAAAAGACACAAAAAAAACTTATAATAATGAAATCATGGTAAGAATTCTTCCTTTTATTTTATTTCTTTTTGTTATGAGTTGTTCACATCAGGGCCCTACTTATGTTCAAGGAGGAGATCCTGACCCACATCCTTACGATCCTCTTGCGGACACTCCTGTTGCTGGACAAACGGCTTCGGAAATTATTTACGGAAATCATTTTTATATTTTAAATTCAGGTCGTTACAAAACACTCATGCAAACATGTAGAAGATGTGGACTCAAAAGATATCATGATACACCATCAGGTCCTGTTTATCAGAGGTTTTACGATATTTTTGGTACAGGTTTGATTCAAGAATGTAAGCATTGGCTAAAAGATGGTTATCTTCAAATTAAATTTGAAGGACCGGGACTACCAACAAAAGCTTATGTAACTCTTAAACCAAGATCCAGCAAAAAAATTTCTAACTGGGATGGTTGGGGTGAAGCTTTTACAGTCGAAGGAATGGCTCATCCGATTAATGAAAATAAAGGTTTTCAAATTCAAGTTTATCCTAACAGTGAATTAGGTGGAGTTTATTCTATGAACATCGTTTCTCGAAATAGTAATCATGTTACTAAAGATCAAATTAGAAATCTTATAGTCACTTATGGAGGCTCTGTCGATGAAGAGATAGAACTTTTAGAAGCTGATTTACAAAAATTAAAAAAACCTGCAATCTCAAGCAAGTTCAATTGCAGTAAATATGTGAATTAAAAAAACCTGCCACCACTTTAGCAGCTTAATAAGTCATTAGTTTTAAGAATTTTTGAATTTATACAACTGTTTATACAACTCCAATAATCTAGAAAGTTAAGATCAAAAGAAATGATTTATGAGGCAAATATGTGAATTAAAAAAACCTGCGATAACAAGTAAAATATAACGCAGTCAGTGCACAAATTAATTTTAAAGTCAAAATTAAACTCAAAATGAATTCAAAAACATAAAAGCAGCTTGTCTAAGAGTAAAAAACTATGGTTTTTTACTAAAAACACTTGATTTTTTAGTTCAAATATAAAAAATCTAATGTTTGTTAGAGTTTTCAAATAAATTATTTTAAATACAAAGAGGTGTTATATGAATAAAGCAGAAATTATAGAAAGAATCGCAGAAGAAACTAATTTTTCCAAAGCAGATATTACAAGAATAGTAACAACTTTTTTTGATACTATTAAAAGTACTTTAAAAAAGAAAGAAACTGTAAAACTTGTTGGTTTTGGAACTTTTACGGCTAATGAGAGAAAAGCAAGAGTAGGACGCAATCCTCACACAGGAGAAGAAATTCAAATTCCTGCTTGCACATCTCCTAAGTTTAAGCCCGGTAAAGACTTTAAAGAGTATTTGAATTAAGATTTTTTTAATTCAATTAGGAATCACTCACTCTTAATTTTTATAAAATTATTGAGAGGGTTTTCTGATGAAAAAAATAATTTTAAATTTTTGTATCTTACTAGGGTGCTGTTTCTTTTTACCCCATTGTAAATCTTTAAAAAGATCCGGTGTTCGTATTTTTTTAAAAAAAGCAAAAGATAAAAAGGATAACTCTGTTGAGTTTTGGTCTCCTCCCTCTCCTTATCAAAGACAAAAACATGATATCTTAGATGTTCTTTGGTGGAATCCTAAAACAAAAAGCTCCTTGTCTTATTTTTCAAACTGCTCAAAACATCAGTTATCTTTAAAACAAATAGAGGCAGAAACTTTATCGGATATTTATAAATACGAACGAATCAAAACTCAAAAAACAAAAAACTCTATTTTGTCTGAAATTAAAATTTATCATTTGGATGGACATATTACTTTTAGCGGAATTAAAACTTTAAAAAAACGAAATTGTTTTTATATTATAAATTTTATAACTCAATCCAAAAAATCTTTTAAAAAAGAATTTCCTGTTTTTAAAAAATTTATGGAGAGGTTTTACCCATGATAAATAATCGTATTGTATTTATTAAAAGCTCTTCTCAAATCATGAAACAAAGAGAGGCTTGTTCATGATGAATTTTATTCCTAATAGTATTGCATTTACCAAAAGTTTTTGTTCAATCTCTTCTCAAATCATGAAGCAAATGTGGAGTCGTCCTTTTTATTACAAAATGCTTGTCAAAAATTTGTATGACTTTGGGTATCGATCTTTATTTATTATTGTTGTTTTAGGAATTTGTCTGGGTTTTATTCTGGCTTTGCATATTGGTATCTCCTTAGAAAAATACGGAGCAAAAATGTATGTGCCTCGAGTGATGGCTTTAGCTCTTTTAGGAGAGTTTGCAACCGTGTTAGCGCCTTTGATTTTGGCGGCTCGAATTGGAGCAGGGATCACCTCAGAGATAGGAACAATGCAAGTCACAGAACAAATTGATGCTTTTCGAGCCTTAGGTATTTCTTACATGAAACGAGTGATTATTCCTAAAGTTCTGGCTTGTATAATGATCATTCCTATTTTGTCTTTGTTTGTTGTTATTTTTGGTCTTTTAACAGGCGCTTATGTTGCTAAAGCGGAATTAAATCTAGATCCTGTTTATTTTATAACAAGAGCTCTTTACACGCCTAAGTTGATCTTTTTTCTTTTTTCTTTATTTAAGACGGTTATTTTTTCATTATTCATTGCTATCACCTCTTGTCATTATGGACTCAGTGTTTCAAAAGGATCTTATGAAATAGGGATTGCTACAATGAAATCTGTTTTAGTATCCTCTCTTCTGATTATTTTTGGAGATGTGATATTGACTCAGTTTTACTATTCCTATTTACACTATTAAAAGGAGCTTTTATGCCAGCCAATTCTTCACCAGCCCAACCTAAGACTCTTATAGAAGTTAAAAACTTTTCTTTATCTTATGGAGAAAAATCTATTTTAAAAGATGTGAATTTTATTGTTAAAGAAAAAGAATGTTTAACAATTTTAGGAGAGTCAGGAGCTGGAAAGACAACTTTACTTCGCTCTATTATTGGACTTAGAAAACCAACTCAAGGTGAAGTCATTATTGAAGGAGAAAACATTTTAAATCTTTCAGAGCAAGAATTAATTCCTATCAGAAAAAAAGTAGCCTTTGCTTTTCAAAATGGAGCGCTGTTTGATTCCATGACAGTCTTTAATAATTTAGCTCTGCCTTTAAGAGAGCATACAAAATTAGGAGAGGCAGCCATTTATAAAAGAGTCATGAATGAGCTGGAAGAATTTGAACTTGGTGGAACTGAAAATCTTTTCCCTGGAGAGCTTTCTGGAGGTATGAAAAAAAGAGTAGGAATTTCAAGATCTATGATTTTAAAACCAAAAGTCATTCTTTATGATGAGCCTACCGTAAGTTTAGACCCTTATAATACTGCTAATTTAGTAAAAATGATGTTAAAACTTAAAAAAAGAGGGACAACAGCCATTTTAGTTACGCATAATATGTCTGTGGCTCGTAAAATATCAGATCGTATTGCTCTTTTGTTAGATGGAACAATACAGGCTATGGGAACGACAGAAACATTAGAAAAAAGTTATAATGTTTTAATTAAAAACTTTATGGAAGGAATTAAAGGAGGAGGTAATAAAAAATGAAATTTTTCTTTATGAAACAAGTTGTAGTAGGAACTATTCTTTTGGTAGGGATCAGTGTTTTTATAGCGCTGACTATTATTATTGGAAATAGTGATGGAACTTTTTTAAAATCTCCCAATATTTATAAAAGTGTTTATAACGAGGTGAGAGGGATTTATGTGGGAAGTGAAGTGACCATTCACGGAACAAGAACAGGAAATGTGATTCACATGAAACTTTTAAAAGATGGAAAAATTGAAGTTGCTTTTACGATTAAAAAAGATCATGTTTTTATGATTAATGAATCCAGTACGGCGCAACTGAAAACTCAAGGAGCTCTTGGGGATCGCTATATTAATATTGCCACTAAGGATTTATCCGCTGCTCCTTTAGCTGCGGGGAAGTATCTTCCCACAGCACCGTCTTTAGATATTTTATCTTTAATCAGTGGAGGAGAGAAAAACAAAAAATCTTTAGAAAGTTTAGTGGGTGGCTTGGATCAATTTATGCAAAATTTAAATGAAGGAGATGGGATTTTATCCCCTTCTAACAGAAGAGATATTTCTACTATTTTAAGAACTCTAAGACGAATTGCGCAAAAAGTAGATTCCGGAGAAGGATCTTTAGGAGCTTTAATTAATAATAAAAGAGCTTACAATCGTTTGTTAATTCTTCTTGGAGAAAGACCTAAAAATTATTTAAATGATCTTTCTAATAAATCCAAAAATAAAAAGAAGAAGAAAAAATAATTAAGAGATAATATTTTTAATAGATTGAAAAGGAATAGGTTTTGAGTTTTTAACTTGAAAGCTAATCCTTTTGACTCTTCGATCTGGAAAATGCTGATTGATTTTTTCTCTCAAGCTTTCTTTGACAAAATGCAAATCTTGCATATGGCTTGAACTTGGAAGAGCTAAAGTGAGTTGATGGTGTTTAAAACAAAGAGGTTGTGCGACTTTTGCGATTTCTTCTCCAGCCAGTTCCTTCCATACTTGATGGAGTTGGCATAAAAAATAACCTTCTGATAAAGGAGATTTTCTTTTTTTAAAAAGTTCTTCTAAAATAGAAGATGCAGAAAAAAGTGGCTTTTTCAAATGGGCTCCTTTTAATAAGGTAAATCCCTCCTGAAACATTGTCTAGAATTTTTAATTTTTTCTTTGTTGAAATTCACCACGATTATGAGCGTAGTCAAAAATCACACTTTTGATATTCGTTAAAACAGGGACAGCAGTACAGTTTTGATGAGCCATGTGGTTACAATTGTTTTTGTAAAATATAACAGTGCTTTTGGTGTAATCCACTCGATCAGCTTGAATAGCAATTCCTCCATCATTTAATTGTTGTTCCAGATTTTCAGAGCTTAAAGGATCATTAGCAAGTGATCTTTGTTGTTGTGCTTTTTTTAATAGAGTTTCTGCTCTTTTTTTTGTAGCAATGGCATTAGAACTTGCTGTGCTATTTAAAGTACTTTGAATACCTGTAGCAGCTACACCCTCTCCAAGAGTCATAGAAAACGAAAGGGGAGA
>JBPCUO010000096.1:0-22953 GCA_051011135.1 Bdellovibrionales bacterium | reverse complement strand
ACTTATAATTTTATGCGATAGAGCGTTTTCTGTGAAGTTATAGCTTTAAAATAATAAAATTTCTCTTATTCTATAGTGTTTTTGTATTTTTAAAAACTTTAACTTATACAAAAGTGAGGTTTTATCTCAAGACTTAAATCTAGCAAAGGGGTTTTAAAAGATTCTCAAATTGATACAGGCGTTTTATAGTAGTTAAATCAAAAGATATGTTATGATAATTAAAAAACAAAAATTCAAAAAGGAGAATTTATGAAAAATATTTTATGTATGTTGATTACTATGTTTGTTTTTATAGGACAAACCTATGCAAGTACCTATCCAAATATCGATTCTGATTCTAATCAGAAAGCTATGTTTAGAGCTATTCAGCACCACGATATGGATCTATTGTATGATCTAATTTCAGAAGGTGCGAATGTGAATGCAAGAGCTGCAAATGGCATCACTGCTTTGATGGTAGCAATTTGGTTTCAAGATGTTGAAATTGTGGAACTCTTAATTGACGAAGGTGCGAATGTGAATGCAGTAGATAATGATGCAAGAACAGTTTGGACTTATGCTTTAGATAGACATCAACAGTATCTTAAAGCTAACCCAGTTCATAGAGGTATGGGAAGTTCTTCTTGTGGAAGCGCTTCAAATCCTTGCGTTGAAGAAGCCAAAACATCTACTTCTTCTACTAGTGAAAAAATTCTAAATTTACTAGCATATGCGGAAGCGGATGGATCTGAAAATTCGATCTATAATGTTAACCCAGAAGGTATTGTGTGTGACAGAACATCTACTGATCCTAGATGTGGTTATGGTCAACCGATGGCGCCACAACTTGAGAGCAAAAGCATAGAGAAGATATTATGTTCGAGGCACGACAACGAGAAGACTGATCCTAGATGTGGTTATGGTCAAACTAAGCACCACTATCACTATTTCGAAAAAAATTAAAACTTAAAATAAATTAAAGAGCTCTTGTACAAAGAGCTCTTTTTTTTAGATCATTGTATTTATCAATTAAACACTTTTTTAAACTTTTTAGCGATTTTAGTTTTTCGTAATTGGTGTTTTGTATTAAATGGTCGGGGTGGCAGGATTTGAACCCGCGACCCTCTGGTCCCAAACCAGATGCGCTACCAGACTGCGCTACACCCCGATATAAAGAAATGTACCAATAATACACTACTCATAAAAAAGTAATATACCAATATTTAAAGCCATACGGCAAAATAAAATTTTGACTTTTATAAGATTTCTGTGGATAAAAACATAATAGATAAAAAAATACTAATTAAATGTCATTTATAGATTTTATAAAGTTTATTTTTTATCTTATTCTAATAAGGACGCTATGAATTTAAAAAATGATTTGAGATCTTTATTGAGGCCTATAAGTCTTCTGCTTATAGGGGCGTTGTCTTCGTACTCATCAATGTCTTTTTCAGAAATAGATTTTGAAAGTTTTTTTAAGCTTCGTACAGAAGTACAAAATATTCAAAACTCTAACTACAGTACACTTTCGACAGATCAAACTTTTCGATTAAAGGGAATCATTAGACCTAGTGAAGTTTTTGAAACCCATTTTTGGCTTTTATCTCATGCTTATTTTGATAAAGATCCTCAGGGTTCTGTGAGGCTTTATGTCTTGGGAAAATGGTTTTTGAATAAAGAATTAAGCTTGGTTATGGGAAGAATTCCTTATGAATCTCATTTTCATGAAATTATATCTACAAATTCTATAGAGACCTATCCTTATTTTTTAGACGGTTTATTTGTGAACTATAGTACAAGGCTGATTCATTTAGATATTTTTGGAGCCTATATGCCAAAGCAATATATAGAAACTCAAGAACTGCCTAGTTTAAGATATGGAACGGGTGTCTTTTTAGACCTACACTCTATCTCTGAATTTTTTAATCATGTTAATTTACACCTTGTTTATCTTTCGAATTCTTTTTTTAAAGAAGAGTCTGAAAAAACAACTCGTTATGGAGCGGCTATCGATGGAAATGTCGCTAGTATGAACTTAGATTATAAATTGATTGGTATCGCTCATGGGGATGGGTTTAAATTTCGCTCTAATCAAAGCATGTATCATGTAGAGTTGGCTTATACTAAGTTGGAATGGTCGGGAAGTCGATTTTTTGTAGGCTACCATAGTGATACAGAAAACTATAACCCATGGTTGTATAATCGTTATAAAAATGCTGGTTTTTTACAGCTTTTTCTTTGGGGGAATTTAACTTATGCTTATGCGGGTTACAAAACCTCTTTTTTTAATTTTGATTTTCAACTTGTGCTTCATAATATGAAATCAACAGCACGGGGTAAAGTTCGTCTAGGTCAAAAAGCTTATCGAATAGATAGATCTGTGATGCATCATCAAGCTTCTGCTCCCAAAGAATTTTTGGGAAGAGAATTAGATATGATTTTTATAAAGAAAATGAATGATGAATTTAAAATACTTATGCTGGTAGGTGCTTTTCAACCTGGTGGGAGTGTAAAAAATTTATTAAAAGGAATGAATTATTATACAAATATAAAATTAACAGGCGTATATAAGTTTTAAGCAGCAGTAAGAGAAGTTTTTATTGACTCAAAAAACATCTATTTATAGATTGGCCTTATGAAAAGGCTTCTTATTTTCTTATCTTTTTTCCTTATCAGCGAATCATTTGCTAATATTCAAAGACCTCGATTTGAATTAAGACCAACATTAAAAGGCGAATTTGTTTCTTTAGCTTCTAAAGCTAAAGATTTTCATAAAATCATCCAAGAGGGAGGCAATAAAGAATCTTTAGAAAAAGAATCTTTAGCAACAAATCAGATCATAAGTAAGCTTTATGCTCAGGTTTCATCGATACCTCACTTGCATCAAAGGCTTCATTCTTATAAATTGCTTCAGTCTATTGAGGAAAATTTAGAAGTTTTAAAATCTCAAGGAATTAACAATAAAAAAGTGATTAAGACTTTTTTTACATCTTTTTTTGAGATGGTAGAAGTTTATAACTTAAAAAAAGATATTGTTGGCAAAATTTTTTACTGTTCAAAAGATAAAAGCACTTGGTTTCAAGTCGGAAACAAACCTAGAAATCCTATTAATCCTGATTTGAAAAATTGTGGAAAAAGATTATAATTAAATAATCTTTTATGTTAGACGATCTTATAAAAAAATTACCGAAGACTTTAGTTGCTTTAATAGCTATATCTATAGGTATTTTTTTTATTTTAGTAAACGATCCTCCTCATAAGTTTTGCGATACTCAAATTGAAAATTTTCAATCTGTTCAAGCGGGAATTCTTTTTAAAAACCCAAAAGAAAAAGTTTACTCTCTTCCTATTATTCCAAGATTATTAAAAATATGTAGAGAGACAGTATCTCCAGGGGCTTGTTATGAGTACTTTTCCTATTTAAATCGTCTTTTAACAGATTTTAAGCTGGTCGTTCCAGAATGCTTTAAGGATCTTTCAGAAATCAAAGAAGTAAGAGATCAGTTGTTTATTGGTATGGAAACGATGGTTTTATTATCTTGGAGAGAGGAAGTGTTAAGTGGAAAGGTCAGTAAATTAAATTGGTTGAATCGATCTGATATGGCGCTTTTTTGTGATATTAAAAAAGAAGTGCAAATTCTTTATGGCAGAGATACTTTGAAATTTTTTGAAAATAATATCATTTCAAAACTTCCCAACTCTAAACAGGCAGCTCCTGCTCGTTTAAGAAAATTTTCTATTCTTTCCGAATCTTGCTCTAAATATCCTTAACATTTTGTTCGAGATTTGAACAGGTCAGACTTAATTTGTCAAAAACAGATAAATAAGGACGCTTTCTTTTAAAAAAACAGCTTCTCTTTTTGCATGCTATTTTTAAAAGGAGAATTTTATGAAAATATATGAAACTTTACGAAATCAATTGATAGAATTTGGTTTAAATCCTCGTCATTGGGAAATTCAAAAGGAAGGTTCCAGTTTTAAACTCAATCATCTAAAGGATAGGCATTTAAAAATGGTGGGAGCTGTTTTTTATAAAAACCAAAGACTGTCTTGGTCTCATCTTGAGATACTTTCTTTTTAATTAGTAACTAAAAGACTTTGGAGAGATTAACTCAGGTTTTCTTCCAAAATTGTCATAGGCTTGATGGCTAATAGGAACTAAACCAAGATTACGAGCTTTTTTAATAGCATTACGCAGTTGCTTTTGTTCTTTATGCCTTAAATTAGTCGTACGAGCAGGGGATATTTTCCCTCCTTCTATGTAATCATAAAGAGCAATAGGGTTTTTATAATCAAAAAAGATCTCTCCTTTTGATTGTTTCTTTTTATCCGCTGTTTTATTTCCTAAGAAATTTTTCATTGATTTCCTTTGTATATCCTAAGCTTTTTTATAAAGAAAAGCTTTTAAAATCAAGTTTTTTCTCATTAATTTATCAAAATATTTGCCAAAAATATTAAAAATTGATATTAAACTTAGCTTACAAGTTAAGGAGTAGAAAGTGTCAAAGTGTGAATTAACAGGAAAAGGCCCAGTTGTAAAAAACGTAGTCAGTCATTCCAACATTAAAACAAAATCAAGAGCTTTGCCTAATATTCAAGCAAAAAGATTTTTTAGCCATCAACTCAATGAATTTGTAAAATTAAAAGTGGCAACTTCTACAATCAGAGATATTGATAAACAAGGTAATTTTGATAACTTTATCATGAAACAATCTTTGAAAAATTTATCTTCAAAGGCTTCGACTGTAAAAAAGCGTATTCTTAAAAAAATGAATAAAAAACCAAAAGCTTCTCAGGAAAAACAGGAGAAAAAAGTATGAAACTAAGAATCAAAACAGGAGATGAAGTTAAGATCATTGCAGGCAAAGAAAAAGGACGAAAAGGCCCGGTTTTAGAAGTGAATTTTATGAAAAGAAAAATTCGAGTGAAGGGAGTTCGTGTACAAACTTTATTTGATAAAAAAGAAGGGATTCTAAAAAAAGAAGGTTTCATTGATTACTCTAATGTCTCGTTACTTCAAGCGGCTTCAAAGCCAGTTAAAAAGTCTTCGAAAACTAAGAAGCTTGTACAAGCCAAAAAACCTACTGAAAAAGCTTCTAAAAAACCTGCTGAAAAAACTGCATCAGATACAAAAGATAAGAAGAAATTATTTTCTAAATAATTCTTAACAGATTTTAAAAATTACTTAGAAAAAGCTTTAGATCCAATTAAAAACAATTTAGAAAAAATATCTTTGGACTTGTAAATAGGAAAATCCTAGTGGGATTTTTTATTTAAAATAAAGTTACTTTTTTTGTAGCAGAGACCACAAGAATTATAATAGCCAAAAGTAATAAAATTAAAGAAACAATGGAATTTGTTTTTTTAGAAAGAAAGCGCAGCCATTTTTTTCTTAGAAAAAAGGGAAATAAACTTAATACCAACCACATGAAGAGTTTAATATAGATCCATTGAGGCCAAGGAGTAGGTATTTTTAGCTTAGCAATCAAGCCAAACCCAGCGACAAAAATAATAAAAAGACTAAGGCCATGAAGAGTTAAGAGAATTCTTTTAACAAATCGATCTTTAGAGTTGTTAGAACTATAAAAAGCCCATAGACCTCCTAGTGAAAATAGAAGCGTACAAATGAATACTAGGTGTAAAATTCTATAAAATTCATAACTCATATTAGAATCTTACTTAAAAGAGGATTTTTTATCCAGATTTTTTTTAAGAAATCTCCTATTTTTCGCACTTTATTATTATTTTTATATTAAGGAAGGGTTTTTCAGTTTTATATAGACAACTAAAAAAAGATATTGTTAATAATTGATTTTAAGGAAAATAAAAGAGGTACCCAATGTTTGAAATGCTTTATAATCAAAATATAGCCCTGGTTTTGACAACAGGTTTGCTAGGTTTATTAGTTGCTTATAAGCTTTATTCTTATATTAAAAGACAATCTCCTGGCTCAGAGAAAATGCAAAAAATTGCAGAAAGCATTCATGAAGGTTCAATGACTTTTTTAAAGGCAGAATACAGTCGATTGGCTGTTTTTGTTTTAGTTGTAGCCGTTTTACTTTATTTTGGATTTACCTATCAAACAAGTTTGGCTTTTATCCTTGGAGCTTCTTGCTCTGCTCTTGCTGGTTTTATAGGCATGAAAGCAGCAACTCGAGGAAATGTAAGAACGGCTCAAGCCGCTCAAGAATCAGGGACTGTTAAAGCTCTTTCCATTGCTTTTAATGGCGGAGCCATTATGGGATTATCTGTGGCCAGTTTTGGTTTGCTAGGTTTGGGTGGATTATACATTTTAATGACTTGTACTTTAAATAATATGTCTATAACAGAATTTCTTAAAGGCTCTAATATTCTTTCTGTGATTTCTGGGTTTTCTATGGGAGCCTCTTCTATTGCTCTTTTTGCCCGTGTCGGTGGAGGAATTTTCACAAAAGCGGCTGATGTAGGCTCAGACCTTGTTGGTAAATTAGAAGCAGGTATTCCTGAAGATGATCCAAGGAACCCTGGTGTGATTGCAGATAATGTAGGTGATAATGTAGGTGATGTCGCTGGTATGGGAGCTGATATTTTTGAATCTTATGTAGGAGCTATGGTTGCCTCTATTACTATTGCAGCAACGATGGGCTCTGAGAGCTTACTTGCTTATTTCCCTAATACATCTCAAAAATTTTTAATGATCCTTCCTATTTGGTTAGCCAGTATAGGTCTTGTTTGTTCTTTAGTTGGTATTTTTGGAATGAATTTTTTAAAAAAACTAAAACCTTCTTTAGCTTTAGCAGGAGCGGAATTAACTTCCGGTATTTTATTTTTACTTTTTGGATTAGGAGTCATTTTAGCTTGTGGCGGAGGTTACAAGTTATGTCTGGCAGTTCTTCTGGGGCAAATTGGTGGAATTCTTATTGGTAAATCCACAGAATATTATACGGCTGGAAAACCAGTTTATCGAGTGGTTGAAGCTTCTAAAACAGGTCCAGCAACAAATATTATTTCTGGAGTGGCTTTAGGCTTAGAGTCTTGTACGATTCCTTTATTTTTAATTGCATCTATTACTATGGGTTCTTATTTATTTTGTGGATTGTATGGAATCGCAATTGCTGCTGTAGGTATGTTATCAACAGTGGGAGTGACTATGACAATCGATGCTTATGGACCGGTAGCAGATAATGCAGGTGGTATTGTAGAGATGAGTGGTTTAGGCCCTGAGGTTAGAAAAATCACAGATAACCTAGATGCTTTAGGTAATACAACAGCAGCGATAGGAAAAGGTTTTGCTATTGGCTCTGCGGCTTTAACAGCTTTAGCTCTTTTTGTAGCGTTTAAACAATCTGTTGTTTTAAATTCGGGACAAGAATTATCTATTGATATTACGGATCCGAGAGTTGTGACAGGTTTATTTTTAGGGGCTATGGTTGTTTTATTTTGTGGAAGCTTAACAATGACTTCTGTAAGTAAGGCCGCTGGCAAGATGGTGGAAGAGATTCGAAGACAGTTTAGAGAAATTAAAGGACTACTAGAAGGACAAGCGGAACCAGATACAAAAAGATGTGTAGAAATTTCTACCAAAGCGGCTATTCGTGAAATGATTCTTCCAGGAGTGACCGCTGTTGCTGCTCCCGTTTTAATAGGATTCTTTTTAGGGCCAAGTACTTTAGGTGGCGCTTTAGCAGGAGCTTTAGTGACAGGAGTTGTCCTAGCTCTTTTTATGGCTAACTCTGGTGGGGCTTGGGATAATGCAAAAAAATATATTGAACAAGGAGCCGTAAAAGGTGAATCCAAAGGTGGAGCGACTCATCAAGCCGCTGTTATAGGAGATACGGTAGGAGATCCTTTTAAAGATACAACAGGGCCTTCCATGAATATTATTATTAAATTAATGTCTATTGTTGCTTTATTAATAAGTCCTTTTTTATTTTAATAAATAAAATAAAGATAGAAATCTTTATTTTATAGAAGATACAAATCTTTAATTTCTATTTAGTCTTAGTTAGTTTGATAGAATTATTTTTTTATATTTAGTAATTATTAAAAATCTTAGTTTCCAGTTTATTTCGCTATAGATACAACTTCACTATGCCTAACAACTGTTACTTTTATTAACCCTGGGTAAGAGCATTCTTTTTCAATTTTACGAGCTATTTGCTTGCTCAAATCTAAAGCCTTTTGATCATCAATTTTTTTATTATTAACAATGACTCTCATTTCTCGTCCTGAACTCATAATATAAGCGTCTTCAATATTTTCAAAACTATCAATAATTCTTTCTAAGTTTGCTAATTTTTTAGAATAAGAGTCTTCTGTAAAACGACGAGCTCCAGGGCGTGATCCTGAAACAGCATCTGAAGATATCACTAAATAAGCCAGAGGAGTTGATGGTGTTTCATCGTGATGATGGGCTCTTACAGCATGAACTATATTTTGTTTTTCAGAGTGTTTTCTTAAAAAATCTGCGCCTAAAATAGCATGACTTCCTTCTACAGAGTGATCAAAGGCTTTACCAATATCATGGAACATACCTGCTCGTTTTCCATGATTAATATCGAGACCTAGTTCAGAGCTCATTAAGCCACAAAGCCAACCTACTTCTTCACAGTGATAATATTGATTTTGAGCAAAGGAGTATCTGTATTTTAAAGCTCCCATCATGTTTTGAACTTCTTGAGAGGCATTTTTAATTTTTAAATTTTTACATATATTGTAACCATCTTTTCTTATGGTTTTAAACAGCTCTTTTTTAAGTTGCTTAGTCTGATCTTTAATCGTGTTAGAATTAATATGTCTTTGTTTTAATAAATTTTTTAAACTCAATCTTCCTAATTCTCTTCGAACAGGATCTATTCCAAAAATTTGCACCATGAGATCTTCTTTATTAACTATCATGTCGACACCACATTCTTTTTCTAATTCTTTAATATTTTTTTGATCAGGCCCTATAACTTTTTCTAAAAGTTTTAAATTTTTAAATAAAACAGGCTCAATAGATCTTTTTGAACAATGAGGTCTTTCAAAACGATTTAAGGCTAAATGCAAGTAAAACAAAGCATTTTTTTGTAAATTTTGTTTGGAATTTTTTTCTCGCTTTTCTATTTCTTCAACAATTTCTTCTGTCCAAGACTCTTCTAAACTTTTTTTAAGTTCCCTATTAAGTTGTTGTTTATCAAAAGAAAAATGATCCATAATTTTTTTAACCCATTTTGTTTTTTTATCTTCAAAATCTTTTTGCGTATGATGTCTTTCTTTTTCAATAGTTTTTTTTTGTTTTTGAAGTATGGAAAATTGTTTATCTACGATGCTTTTGTTTTTATCATAATCTTTAGAAAGAAATTTAAATTGATAGAGTTTTTTATCAACTTGAGATTGAATGGTTTGGATTTTTTTTCGATACTCTTCTTGTTCTTTTTCAAATTTTTTGAAAGCCGTTTGTTTTTTGGATTCACAATCCATTTTGATTTTATCTAAGATTATTTCTGATTTTTCTTGAGACTCTTGTAGGATATGATCTCCTTCTGCTTTCGTTTTTTGTAAAAGATATCGCTTCTCAAAAAAATCCCAAACAATAGATAGTAAAAATCCAAAAATAATTCCACTAAAAATAATAAAAAGGTAAATCATTAAGAATTAAATATAACAAAAAATTCTTTGATTTGTTAGAAAAAAAACTATTAGGGAAAAAGTCTTTTAGAACTCCATCCCTTAAAGGATTTTTTGAATAAAAAACGATCATGTAAGCGATGGGGTCCTTCTATCCAAAATTCAATATCTTTAATAGTAAGCTGATAACCTCCCCATTGCTCAGGACAAGGGATCGTCGCGTTTTTAAATTGTTTAGACACTTGATTTTTCCGTTTTTCTCAAGAGTTCCTGTCTTTTATCTCCTGAGATTGTTGTGAAATATACTGGCTTAATTGACTATTTCGGCTTCTTTTTTTCCAATAATTGCAAGATATTTTTCTTGATGTTTTTTTAACAGGCCCTGAGATTCGAATTTGTTTTTGAATCTGTGGCCAGAAAAAAACAACAGAAGCTTCAGGATTTTTTTTCAAATCCTTAGCTTTAGGGCTGAGATAATTGGTAAAAAAAAGAAGCTGATTTTTTTCAAGTTTTTTAAGCAAAACAATTCGAGATTGAGATTTTTTTTTAGAACTGACTGTTGAAAGACACATAGCCCAAGGCTCTTTTAAACGAGGTATTTTTTGAGCTGCTTTGAGCCACTTTTTAAGAACTATTAAAGGGTCTTTAGAGCCTAAAAAAAATAAAATCTCTGAGTTTCTATTTTTCATAAAATTAAAGTTATCATAAAAAAACAGGCTTGACTTCTGTTTTTGTTATTATATTTTGATGAAGAGATGGATTTAGCAAATTTAAAAGATCAAATAAAATCTCTTTATGAAACAGATATGGGGGATTTTAAAAGAAAAGTTGTTACTTATTTAAATAATTTTTTAGAAGAAAACAAAGAGACTTCTTTTCAAATGAAAATCAAAGATATTAAGAATAGGGTGATTTGTTATATCACTCCTGAAAAGAATCCTATTGAAGAAATAGATCTTTTAAGACGGGAGATTTTAGACACATTAGAAAATCTTTAAAAGTTTTTAGATTTTTTTAGAAAGTTCTTTTTTTGCCAGCTTCAAAGAAGTTTTAATTTTATTTTTAGGAAATTGCTTTGAATCGGCTTGATGAAGATTTTGAGCTAAACTTTTCAAACCATTTAAAAGATTTTTATTTTCAATAAAACCTAAATGCCCTATGCGAATGATTTTATTTTTTAAAGGGCCTTGGCCTCCAGCAACAATAATATTCGCTTTTTCTTCTAAAGATTTTTTAATAGCTTCAGCAGAAATAGGCGCAGGTATTGTTAAAGCAGTGACAGAAGTGCTTGGATTTTTAGAAAATAATTCCAGTCCTAATTCTTTACAAAAAAGATGTGTGGCTTTAGTGAGTTGCTCACATCTTTTAATATTTTTTTCTAAACCTCCTCTTTGATTTAATAGAAAATTTAAACTTTCTTCTAAGGCTTGGATAAAAGAAACATTGATGCTAAAAGAACTGTGTCCTTTATCTTGGTCTTCTTTTTCTCTCTTTAAATCAAAATAATATTTAGGAAACCGAGATTGTTTTTGAAAATTCCATGCTTTTTGAGACAGAGCAATAAAAGATAAACCTGTAGGTAGTAAAAAACTTTTTTGAGAACCCCCTATTAAAACATCAAGATTCCATAGATCCATAGGTAAGGGCATAGCTCCTAAAGCTGTAATAGCATCTACGATGAATAGCGTTTGTGGATAATTTTTTAATAGGTCACTGATTTCTTTAATGGGATGAGAGGTTGCAGTGCTTGTTTCGCAAGCAGAGATCAGTACGGCTTTGATGTTTGAATCTTTTTGTAAATGCTCTTTAATTTTTTTAGGATCTACCGCTTCTCCCCAAACCACATCGATAGAGGTGACTTCTAAACCATAAGATTCAGAGATTTCTTTCCAGCGTTCTCCAAATTTTCCACCGCAGACACAAAGCACCCTATCTTGTGGGGAAAGGGTGTTGGTAAGAGCCGATTCCATAGCTCCTGTTCCCGTGCTGGTTAAGATGATAACAGATTCTTTAGTTTGAAAAAAAGTTTTTAAATTTTTTTTAACCTCTTTAAAAAGATGTTGGAATTTTAAACCTCTATGATACTCAGGTTGTTTGGATAAAATATTTTTTATGGAACTAGTCAAAGGCACAGGGCCAGGTGTTAATAAATTGTAAGATTTTTTCATTATTCTATTATTTTGTAGTATAGTTTAAGAATAATCAATAAAGGACTTTAAAAGATGTCTCAAAAATTAATGGATTGGCTTAAATCTCCTCTTCCTTTGAAGTCTCTCTATTATGTGATAGGGGAAGAGCCTTATTTTATTTCTAAAATTAAAAAAACATTTATAAAAAATGTTCATCAACAAGAAGGGATGGAGGATTTTAATCAAGATAATTTAGATGTTAAAGATTTAAAATTAGAAGATCTTATTTCTTGTTTAGAAACTTTACCTGTTATGTCTGAAAAAAGGCTGGTGTTTTGTCAAAATATGGATCTTTTAAAAGAAGAAGATTTACAAAAGTTAGAATCTTTTTTTGAAAATCCTATTACTTCTACTATTTTTGTTTGTTTTTTTAAAAAAATGGATCGAAGGAAAAAGATTTTTAAAAAACTTCAAAAAACAGCAGTAGAACTTTCTGCAGAATCTTTAAGGGAGTGGGAGACCTCTCCTTGGGTGGATGATTTAGCAAAAGATTTTGATTTGAAATTTTCCCCCTCTTCGAAATCTTTATTTTGTCAGCTTGTTGGGACAAGTTTGATGGAGATGTCGAGCGAAATGAATAAATTAAAAACTTATATAGGAGAACGAAAAGAAGTTAAGGAAGAAGATTTAGTGGCTGTTGTTTCTAGAACAAAAATAGATAATATTTTTGATTTAACAGAAGCTATTGGTCAAAAAGACTTGGTAAAATCTTTAAACCATTTGGCTTGTCTTTTAGAAAATAATCAAAGTGAAATAGGAGCTTTGTCTTTAGTGGCTCGTCATATGAGAATATTAGCTCGTTTTCAAGAGGGAGAAAAACAAAAATTACCTAGATCAAAGCTTCTTACTTTAACAGGAGTTCCTCCTTATTTTTTTAAAAATTATTTAGATCAATCTAAGCTTTGGTCTGAGCAAGAGATGATAAAAGTTATGGAGATTCTTTTTGAAGCAGATAAAGCTCTTAAGTCTTCCCCCTTATCTTCTCGTATATGGCTGGAAAATTTTGTTTTAAAAGCTTGTTCTTAACTTTGTTTAGAAGAAGGCGATAAAATTTTTTGAGCTCTAGAAGCTAAACGAGATTTATAACGAGCCGCTGTGTTTTTTTTGATCACGCCTTTTTTTTCTGCTTTATCTGCTAGTTTGAAAAGAAGAGTTAAAGATTTTTCAAGATCTTTTGTGTTTTTGCTTTCTATACTTTTAGACAAGCTTTTTTTGCAATTTCTTAAAACAGACATAACAGGTTTATTAAATTGAGTTTTTCGTTTTGTAGAACGGATACGCTTTTTAGCGGATTTGTGATTTGCCAAAACGACCTCCTTAATGGTTCAATAAAGCTAGGGGTAATCTAGCAAGTTTTTAAATGACAGGCAAGTATTTTGGATAGAAATCAAAAAAAATTTCAAGTAGGTTTATGGGCTAGTCGGATGTCTTTTGGGACTTTGATCAGTCGTCTTTTGGGCTTTGTAAGGGATATGCTGATTGCGACTTTTTTTTCTAGAACACAGACAGATATCTTTTTTGTGGCCTTTAGATTTCCCAATTTTTTCCGAAGATTTTTAGGAGAGGGATCTTTTTCAGCAAGTGTCACTCCTTCTTTAACAAAATCACTCCAGGAAAAAGGAAAAGATTTTACTAAAGATTTATCATCCGCTTTATTTACTATTCTTTTTTGTGGAACTTCTTTTTTAACAGTTCTTGGATGTCTTTTTATGCCAGAAATGATGGAGTTTTTATTTAAAAATACTTCTTATTCTTTAGTAGAGGGGAAATTAGATCAAACGATTCAAGTGGGAAGAATTGTATTTGTTTATTTGTTTTTTGTGTCTTCTTATTCTTATTTTATGTCAGTGGCTCAAGTTTTTGGTAGATTTTTTCTGCCCGCTCTTGCACCTGCTTTATTTAATGCTGCTTTAATTCTTTTTATACTCTCTCCTTCTACTTGGTGGTCTTTTCCAGCCTTATCTCTGGCTTGGGCTGTGGTTGTGGGAGGAATGATTCAAGTTGCTTTAATTCTTTATATTATGTCTTCTATTGATTTTTGGCCTCGTTTTTTATGGAATTTTAAAACCAAAGAGTTCAAATCTACTTTATCTCAATTTGCTCCTGCAGCGATAGGTCTTTCAGGCCTTTCTTTAATTGGTTTGGTGAATTTATATTTTGCAGGTTGGTTAGAGGAAGGGACTCACACTTATATTTATTATGGAGATCGGCTTTTAGAGCTTCCTCGCTCTTTAATAGCAATTAGTATTGGAACGGCTTTGGTGCCAGAATTATCTCGTTTAAAAACCCTGAATCAGGTTCCTGATTTTGTAAAAACAACGAGCCATTATCTTAATTTTTTACTTTTTTTAGTTTTACCATCGGCTTTAGTTTTTTGTTTAATTCCTGAGCCTATCATTCGTGTTCTTTTTCAAAGAGGAGAATTTGATTTAGAATCTGTTTTAAAAACAGCTTTAATTTTAAAAATTTATTCCGTTGTTTTAATTTTCTCATCGATAGCTCGTATTTTTTCTTCTTGTTTTTTTGCCATTCAAAAAAATTGGGAGTTGACGATTGCTAATGGATTGTATGTTTTCTTTCATGCTTTAAGCGCTTGGGGTTTGACTTATTTTTATGGTTTTACAGGGCTTATTTGGTCAACAGCTTTATCATCTATCTTTTATGTTTGTGTTTTATTATTTTTAATGTCTCGTTATTTTGGGAAGATTCACAGGTTCTTTGGAGGATATTTTTTATTAAAACTGCTGCCAGGTTTGTTATTATTAGCCGCCTGCATTTTTTGTTATGAATACATTTATAATTTTGGGCTGCATTTTTTATCTCATGGATGGTCTCAGTTTTTATCTTTGTTTTTTGTTTTATCTTTAGGATCTTGTTTTTATATAGGATCTAGTCTTTTACTTAAAGAGCCTATCGTTTATGAATTAAAATATCTTTTAAAAAGGAAGCATGCTAGTTGAACTTGTAGATGCTGAAAAAAGCCCTTTATCTTTAGATTTTTTATCTAGGTCTCTAGAGTTTTTAAAACAAGGATTGATTCAAAAAAAAATTATACCTGATTCTTTTGAAAAAAAAATCATCATTGTTTTTTTATCTCAAGATTCTATGCGGGATTTAAACAATACTTTTTTGAATAAAAACCATGTCACAGATGTTTTAAGTTTTGCTCCTATGGAGCAGAACTATTTAGGAGAGATAGCTCTTTGTGAGGATAAAATTAAAGAACAAAGTAAAAGTCATAACTTGACTTTTGAGCAAGAAGCGATTTACTTAATTTTACATGCTCTATTACATTTACTAGGCTTTCATCATGAGCAGGGAGGCGAGGAAGCTCGTCAGATGTTTAAAATACAAGATGATCTTTTTGAAAAATGGCTTCATCAATTAGAAAGGAAATAAAAATGTCTTTAGCAACAGATTTAATAGAATTAAAAGATACCTTAAATAAACTTCAACATAAAGTAGAAGATTTACGGAGGTGTCTTTGATTTAGATAATAAGAAGACAAGATTAAAGACCTTATTAGAAGAGGTAGAGAAGCCAGAAATTTGGCAAGATCATAAAAAATTTCAAAATATCAATAAAGAAAAAAACCAAATAGAAAAAATAATTACAAAATGGAATCAGTTGGAGCAATCTATTGAAGATCATAAAGTTCTTCTGGATCTTATAGAAGAAGAAAAAGATGAAAAAGCTTTTGTAAAATACCAGGAAGATTTAAAAGTTTTATCTACTGAGATTGAAAAACAAGAGATGACGGTTTTACTCAGTAAAGAAAATGATTTTAATGATGCTTATATTTCTATTCACTCTGGCGCGGGAGGAACAGAAGCTGCCGATTGGGCTCATATTCTTTTTCGTATGTATTTGAGGTGGGCTGATAAGCAAGATTATAAAACAGAAATTCTGTCTTTAACAGAGGGAGAAGAATCAGGAATTAAATCAGCAACAGTGTTAATTAAAGGAGCCTATAGCTATGGTTATTTAAGAGGAGAATCAGGAGTTCATCGCTTAGTTCGTATCAGTCCTTTTGATTCCAATTCTAGAAGACATACAAGTTTTGCTTCTGTATTTTCTTGGCCAGACATTGAAAATGAATTTGATATTAAGATTCAACCTGAAGATTTAAGAATAGATACTTATCGATCTGGTGGAGCAGGTGGGCAACATGTGAACACAACAGATTCAGCAGTTCGCATTACACATATTCCATCAAAAACTGTAGTTCAATGTCAAAACCAAAGAAGTCAACATGCTAATAAAGATAGAGCTATGAAAATGTTAAAAGCCGCTTTATATAAAAAAGAAATGGAAAAAAAAGAAAAAGAAAAGTTAGACAGAGAAACTTCTAAAAAAGCGAATGAGTGGGGAAGTCAAATTCGCTCTTATATTTTACATCCTTATCAAATGGTTAAAGATCACAGAACTCAATTAGAAAATTCAAATCCAAAAGAAGTTTTAGATGGAGAGTTGAATCTTTTTATGGAAACTTATTTAAAGAAGCATACTTAAATGTTTTATTGGATCTGGTTAAAAAGAGTTTTATTATCTCCTAGAAATATTTTTCAATTCAGTACTATTTTTAGTTTATTGAGTTTGATTTTGGGAGTAGCGTCTTTAACAACAGCGGTATTGGCTATTAATGGTTTTTCTTTAGGTTTAGAAAAAGCTATTGTAGATATGAGTGGCCACATCATAGTTTCTTCAGAAAATCATACAACTCAAGAAGAGATTTTTGAAAAATTATCTCCCTATGATCGATTCATTAAATACAAACTATCCTTTTTGTCCTCAGAAGCTTTAATGTTGCATTCTAAAAATTTTAAAGCGGTTTTAATAGAGGGAATAGAAGATTCTCAATTGATAAGACATAAATTTTTGAAAAAAAGATTGTTAAAAGGAAGTTTTAAAAATTTTCAAAATGGTTTAATCGTTGGTAAATCTTTATCGGAAGAACTTAATTTAAAAGTAGGCTCTTCTGCGTCTTTGGTTATTTCTGATGCTTCTGATTTTTATTTTTCTAGAAAGCCAAAAAACTTTCTGGTTCAAGCGATAGGGGATTTCGGTCGTTATGATTTTAATTCTCGTTATATTTTAATGCCACTTTCTTTTTTGCAAACTTTATCTCACAAAAAAGATCAAGTTTCAGGAGTTCGATTATGGCTTAAAGAGGGATCTAAAGCCATGGAACTGTCTGTAAGAATGAATAAAAAAATGCGGGATTACAAGGTGGTTTTTTGGAAAGATTTAGATAGAAATTTTTTTGAAGTGATTAATATGGATAAAAAAATTATTTTTTTAGTCTTGTTAATATTGATTTTTGCAGCTGGATTTAATGTTTCAAGCTCTTTGTTTATACAGGTTTTTAAAAGAACTAAAGATATAAGCACTTTAAAATCTTTAGGAAGTACAGCAGCTTTTATTAGAAATCTTTTTTTATTACATGGGTTAGTTCTAGGTGTTGTGGGTGTTGGCTTAGGGTTGCTTTTAGGTTGGGGGATTTGTTATGGATTGATTTTTTTACAAGATCAATTTCACTTTATTCCAGAGCAAGTTTATCAAGTGAATACAATTCTTTTAGAGTGGAAATTAAAAGATTTTCTTTTTATAGGGATTTCTAGTTTTGTTGTTATTTTTGTGTCTTCTCTTTCGCCAGCAAAAAAAGCTTATAAGATGAGCGTTACAAAGGGCCTTTCCTACAGATAAATTTAAAATTTTTCTAAGAGTCGTTTTGCTTAAAACCTTTAGTCCTAACTTTTTATCTAGAAACCATTGCTTTCTTTACTCTGTTTCTTACATCACTTAATCTAAAGAGAGAATTTTCAAGGAAGAAAATGGAATCACTTTTATCATTAGTTAATTACGATCTTGGTCAGCTGAAATTGAACACAAGGATTCAAATGGAAGGCTTATCTTTCCTTTCTTGCTTAAGGGATAATCTAGCATCGGCTTGTTTTTTTGACCCTCAGTACAGAGGTGTTTTAGATAAAATGAATTATGGAAATGAAGGGAAAAAACGAGGAATGCAAAGATCCAATTTGAATCAAATGTCTGAAGAGAATATTAGATTTTTCCTAGAAGAAATTCATAGAGTTTTACAACCATCAGCTCATCTTTTTTTATGGATAGATAAATTTCATCTTTGCGAAGGAGTCAGTTCTTGGTTTCAAAAAGGTGATTTAGAGGTTGTTGATATGATCACTTGGGATAAGGGACGATTTGGTATGGGTTATAGAACACGCAGACAATGTGAGTATTTATTGATTTTACAAAAAGCTCCTAAACGAGCAAAAGGAGTTTGGCACATTCATAATATTCCTGATGTTTGGTGCGAAAAAATTCAAAATAAAACACATACTCATCAAAAACCTTTAGATTTACAAAGCAAACTTATAGAAGCTGTGACTCAAAAAGGTGATTTAGTCATTGATCCCGCTAGCGGAAGTTTTTCTGTTTTAGAATCTTGTTTTAAAACGCAAAGAAATTTTCTGGGTTGTGATTTACTAGGTTAAAGTTTATTATCAATAAATTCCATCGACAAACCTCCTCTAAAAGTAGTAAATATTGAAAGTATGTCTAGAGAAAATATTTTCGAATTAAATAATATTGTAAAAAATTATCAACATGGTCGCCAGTCTTTATCTATTTTAAAGGGTTTGAATTTAGAAGTTCAAAAAGGCCAAACAGTTTGCGTAACAGGTCCTTCGGGTTCTGGAAAAAGCACTTTACTTCATATTATGGGCACTTTAGATCAACCGACATCAGGTCATCTTTATTTTAGAGGCCGTGATTTATCTCAATTTTCAGAAGATCAACTGGCTTTTTTAAGGCGAACTCGACTAGGTTTTGTTTTTCAATTTCATCATCTTTTAAATGAGTTTACGGCCTTGGAAAATATTATGATTCCTAGTTATTTAGTGAAAAAACCTTATAAACAATCTTTAAAAAGGGCTCATTTTTTAATGGATATTCTAGGTTTGACCACGAGGCAAAAGCATTATCCTTCAGAATTAAGCGGAGGAGAGCAGCAAAGGGTTGCTATTGCTAGAGCTTTGATGAATGAGCCAGAGGTTTTATTAGCCGATGAGCCTGTGGGTAATTTAGATCGAGACAATGCAAAAGTAATCAGAAACTTGCTTTTTGAGCTTCATAAGAAGCTCACCCTAACTTTAATTACAGTAAGCCATGATTCTTTTTTTGCCGAACCTTTTTCTCGGATTTTAAAATTAGAAAAAGGTCAGATTAAAGACATTAATGCGATGCAATAAACCCTCTTTTTAGCGAGCTTATTTGTTAAGAAGATGAAAGGAAATCCTAGGAGATATTTGTGATATTTTTGAGAAGAGTTTTATTTTTTACAATTTTTATTTTTTATTCTTCTTTCGCCTATGGAGTGAGCGTTTATAAAATCTCGATTAAAGGCTCTAAAATTATAGAAAAGAAATTAATCCATGCTCATCTTCAATTAAAAATTAATAAACCCTATAGTACTTTAAAAGCTAAAACAGATGTCAAAAATTTATCGGCTCTTGGTTTTTTTGATTCTGTAGAAGTTTATAGATACTCATCCAATCGAGGAATGCATGTTGTTTATAAAGTTAAAGAAAGACCTTTTATAACACAAGTAGAGTTTAAGGGCGCTGATCATGTTAGTAAAAAAGATTTGGAAGAGCTCTCTGAAATTAAAACTCCTGATTTTTTGAATCTTGATTCTCTTTATAAAACTTTTTTTGCTATTCAAGAAAAATACAAGAAGAAAGGTTATTTTTTTGTTAAAATAACTCATTCCTTTATTAAGAAACCTAAGAGTCAAAAAGTAAAATTAGTTATAAAAATTAAAGAAAAAGAAAAAACCTTTATTAAAAAAATTAATTTTATTGGAAATTTAAATCTTTCTGATCAGGTTTTAAAATCCCGTATGCTAACTAAAGAAAAAAATATCATTAGTTTTTTAGGAAGTTCTGGTGTGTACAATCCTGAAAATTTAAGTAGAGATATATCTTTCATTGAATATCTTTATCGGGATAAAGGATATTTGAATATTCGTTTAGAAAAACCAGAAATATCTATCAGTCCTGATCAAAAAGGAATTTATATTAATTTGACAGTTTTAGAAGGTCCTCGATTTCAATCTGGAGAGCTGGACTTTCAAGATTCAGATCAATTGATTCCTAAAGATGAAGTTTTATCAAAATTATCTTTAAAAAAAGGTCGTTATTTTTCTTTAAGTGATCTTCAAAAAGATTTAAATTTTATAAAATCTCTTTACAAAAATAAGGGTTATGCTTTTGCACAAATTCATCCAAAAACTTATTTCGATCCTTCTGGCGAAGATAAAGTTCATATTTTATATGATGTTAATAAAGGTAAGAAATATAAAGTGGATCAAGTTTTTATTAAAGGGAATTTTAAAACAAGAGATAAAGTTATCTTAAGACGACTTTATTTAAGAGAAGGCACTCTTTATCAAGAATCAAAACAAAATTTAACAAAACAATTACTTCAGCAGCTTGGTTTTTTTGAAGAGGTTAATCTTCGCCCTGAAAAATCTCAAAAAAAGGGTTGGTTAAACATGTATGTGGATCTCAAAGAGAGAGAAACAACGGGAGAAGCTCAACTTGCCGGAGGTTACAATGGTTACTCTGGATTATTTATAAGAGGTGGAATAAAGAAAAATAATTTTTTAGGCTTAGATCAATCTTTATCTTTTCAAGTGAACTTTAATCGTTACGAAGAACTTTTTAATTTTAATTATATGAATCCTTATTTTTTAGATACAGCATGGAGTTTTGGATTTGATTTATTTAATTTTGGACAAGATTTATATGGAAATCAACAAAGTGCTTTTTTTGGAGGAGTAGGAGGATCTGGCAGCCAAAGAGGATATTCTTATTCTCAATCTAATGTTGGATTTTCTGTTTCGTTGGGCCGACATTTAGATTCTGCTTTAATGACTTCTATAAAATATCGTTTACAAAAACAATCCTTATCTGACAGATCTGTTCAAGTTTTTAGAAAGATTCCCATTGTAGGTTCTGTTTTTAAATTTTTATTTGGAAAGCTTCCTGATGATGAGCAAGATTTTACGCAACAAGTAGGTTTTTCTTTTGATGATATTTATCCTTTAGAAGAAGGAGAAGGTTTAAATAGTTCTTTGTCGGGGATATTAGAATATAAAAAAGCGAATGATTATTATTACCCAACGAAGGGATATTTAGGTCGTATTTCATTAGAGTACGCAGGTTTAGGAGGAGATTTTCATTATACAAAATTAGAGGGAAAAGCGAGACACTACAAGCCTCTTTTTTGGAAGTTTGTTTTAAAAAATAGTTTTCAAATGGGATGGGTTTTTTCAAATTCAAAAAATAAAACGGTTCCTTTTACAGAATTATTTTTATTAGGAGGTCCTTATAATTTAAGAGGTTATCAATTTCATAGAATCGGCCCTCATCGTTTTTCTCAAAAAGCTTATGATTATGCTGTAAAAGAAGAGATGGAAAATCCAAGAACTTTTGCAGAAAGGCCTTATGGAGGAGAGCAAATGATTTATTACAGTTTAGAGCTGGAATTTCCTTTATTAAATCAAGCCCAATTAAAAGGAGCTGTATTTTTAGATATTGGTGAAGCGAATAAAAGTTTAAAATTTGATATTAAAGATAATTTAAGAATGAATGCTGGTCTCGGGATTCGTTGGAGGTCTCCTTTTGGGCCTTTAAATATAGATGTAGGATTTCCCTATAAACCAAGAACAGAATATGGGGAAAATCGTATGGAATTGCAATTTGGTATAAATCCACCGTTTTAACTTGTCTTGTTTATAAAATTAAGTTACATAAAACCCTATAAAATTATAAAAATAAGGAGTTTCTGATGAAGTTTTTAATTTTAAGTTTATTCATTTTTTTATCTTATGATGCTTTTGCCAAAGTTGGATATGTAGATGTAGTGAAGGTCATTGAATCTACAAAACAAGGTAAGCGTGTTAAAGCTCGTTTAGAAAAAAATTTAGCGAGAGCTAAAAGAAGCATGAAAACAATGGATGAGAATCTTAAAAGAGAAAGATCGGAATTAGAAAAAGCACTTCCTCTTTTATCAGAAGAAAAAAGAGCTCAAAAAATTCAACAGTTTCAACAAAAAGTATTAAAATCTCAACAAGAGGCTGAAAAAAAACAACTCGAACTTAAAAATTTAGAAGAGCAGTTGATGAATCCTGTGGTTGTAAAAATCAAAGGAGTTATTGCTACAGTTGCTAATAAAGATGGTTATGAAGTGGTTCATAATTTAGATAAAAATGTATTATGGGTATCTCCAAAATCAGATTTAACTAAAAAAGTTTATAGCCTTTTTAATAAGAAACATAAGTAATTTTTAGTTATTTTTTTAATTCTATCTTGGAGTTTTAAAGCTCTATGAAAAAAATAATTATTGATTTTAAAGATGACGGTTTAACTCCAAAAAAAACATTACTAACTTTAGGTTGCTTTGATGGCATTCATAAAGGGCATCAAGAAATTATTAAAGAGCTTCAAAAAAAAGCAAAAGAATACAACTTAAAATCTTGTCTTTGTGTTTTTGACCCTCACCCTTTTCAAGTTTTAAATCCTTCTCAAGAGTTTAAAAGACTTTTTTTAGTGGATGAAATTGAAAAGATTTTAGCAGCTTATTCGTTGGATTATTTTTGTATTATTCCTTTTAATTTAGATTTTTCTAAATTATCTCCCAAGGATTTTATCCATTCTTTTATTAAAAAACAATTTGATCCTTTTGAAATTATTGTTGGTTACGACTTTTCATTTGGTTTTGAAAAAAAAGGAGACATATCTTATTTAAAAAAGGAGGGAGAGAAGCTTGGTTTTAAAGTCACTCAAATTTCTAAAAAAAATTATCATAATGAGACAGTTTCTAGTTCCATTATTAAAAAAAAATTATCGGAAGGGTTGCTGGATCAAGTGATGAATTTTTTAGGACGACCTTTTGGGATAAAAGCTCGTGTGATTCAAGGTGAATCTTATGGTCGTCGTTTAGGATTTCCAACAGCGAATTTAGATATCAAACCCATAAAACAGCTGCCTAAAAAAGGAGTTTATGCTTGTAAAGTAAGCGTCTCTGGAGGCCCTCCAAAAAAAGCAGTGATGAATATAGGAACACGACCTACTCTATCTTCTCAAAATAAAACATCTACGGAAGTTCATAT
>JBPCUO010000095.1:0-2685 GCA_051011135.1 Bdellovibrionales bacterium | reverse complement strand
GCTGTGTATGAATACCAACAGGGTCAATTGATCATTAATGCTCCTAATTGTATAGATTGTAAAGCCACTGATATTCTGGGTCCTCGTTGGAGTCCTAAAGAAAGAGGTAGTGGCCCCTCTTATAAATTAATGTAAGCCCCTACTAAAGTCTTTTTTTAAAAACATTATTAATCTTTAAACAGGATTTTCTATTAAGATAAATAGATGTCGACTCTTTTTACCAAAATTATTAATAAAGAACTGCCGGCCGATATTGTTTATGAAGATGATAAATGCCTCGCCTTTAAAGATATCAATCCCCAAGCGCCTATTCATATTCTTTTAATTCCTAAAAAAGAAATTCCCTCTTTACAAGAAGTTCAAAATCAAGATCAAGAACTGATGGGATATTTAATTTGCAAAGCCACTGAAATTGCAAAAAATTTAAAATTAGATCTGGGTTACCGATTAGTTGTGAATGTTAAAGAAGATGGAGGACAAACTGTTTTTCATCTGCACTTTCATATCCTAGGGGGACGAAAAATGTCCTGGCCCCCCGGATAATAAAAGTCTCTTAGAGAAAAACCTTTTTTACTTTTTGAACCACTTTTTGCAACCAGCTGATATTGGAATCTACTTCCTCAACAAGATCAGAAGATGGTTTTTTTGCAATCACATTTTGACTAGGAATAGGTCGAAACCATAAATCGATGACTTCTCCAACTTGCTCCTTGCCTTTTGAATCTGCAAAAACAAAAGTGGATTTTTCAACCTCTTTAGCTCTTTTGCCATATTTTTTTTCTGACTTAATATATTTTAAAGAAATGCTTTTAATTTTTTGGTGTAAAGGAAGTTGCTCTTTTGCTTCTCCTTTTCCGTTCATATTAAGATCTTTCCATAATACAAGTTTAGAAAACTTTTTATCTTTTAAATCAATATGACCATCTTTATTAGAGTCTAAAGTTTTTAAAGATTCAAAACCATTGTCATATTCGGTTTCAACACCTGCATTTCCAAACAGCTCATAAGCTTGTGTGATCTGCTTATCTCCGTCTTGATCTAAAGCCACAAAGTACCCTGGGGAATTTTTTTCTGGCCAAGTAACATACTCAGTATGAACTAAAGGGAATTTTGTTAAGCCCATAAACTCAGGTCTCTTCTCATCAAAAAAGACCATCAAAGGAGAAGTATAAGTAGTACAACCGGTATTTTTGGCTAATGTAGGGATATATAAGTCAATACTAAGCACCCCCCCTGAACCATCATCCGAAGCAGTATAAGCATAGCTTCCACTCCCTGGTCGATCTCGTAATCCTATCTTATGATAAAATGTTAATGGAGAAGGCGTAGCACTTCCTACTCTTTGTTTGAATATCTGAGTTCTATTATCTATTCTTTTAATAGGATATCCACTAAAACAAAGACTGATATGATTTCCATCTGTAGAGATTTTATAAGTGTCACTTGCTTCTGCATCGCTTTCACAATTGGTTGTGGTCAATCGAGTACCAGAGCTTCGATAATTATCTGACCAATCTCTTTGAGCTAAACGATAAGCACTGACAGAAAAATGATTATCAGCACGAAAAGTTTCACTAGCGCTTTCTCGATCAACAATCTTGGCTGGAAACTCCAAAACCAAATATTCTATTTTATCGCTATTATTAAGATTAGCAACAACAGGTATGCCTGTAACAATATGAGTTGAATCTGCTTTTAAAATATTCCTCCCTCCCCATCTACTATTAGTAGAGACACATTGAGCTCGAAATTCTGTAACAACTGTATTTGCTATATAAATAATGTTAGCTGCAGGCATTTTAGCAGTCCCACCTGAAGATTCAGACCAAGTATTGACTCCACCAGATTGAATGCTCACATCTGATAAAGTTAAAAAACAAAACATACTTAAAAAACTATAAGTAATGAATTTTAAAAATGAATACATGGATAACTCCTTTTTTTAATATTTATGACTCTATTATTTGGACAATCCTTTTAATAAAGACTCTATTATTTTAAAGGAGATTTCATTTTTTGTAAATTTTTTAATAAAGCTTGTCTCAAAATGAGAAATCTCACTTAATGCTTTTTAAAGTGTTCATCTTTTACTCTTTACAGCTTGTATTTTTTGAAATGCTCCTCGTTTGCCCTTTTGAAGATTAGGACTTTTGTCTTTCTTTGTAGAAATTTCCATGAGGGCATAATTAATTACATCTTCTTTAACAACTTTTGCGTATAAAATTTGTCAGTCCTTTTAAAAAAAGATACACTATTAAACATGCACCCTCTTCAAAAAGGATTTTCTCTTATCGAAATGCTAGTAACTGTTGGTATTATTGGAACTCTTTCCGTTGTGGGGATTTCTAAATTTAAACAGTCCGAGCGAAGAGGTAAAACCTTAGAAGCCAAAGTGTTTCTCTCTAACCTTTATAGTAATGAAAGAATCTACTGGATCGAAAATGGAAAAAACTATCATTATGATTTTACTGAATTAGGTTTAGATCTTGTTGGAAAATACACTTATAATGTAGGATTTAGTAGCGATGGTAGTGGTGCTGCCAAAAATATTACAGAATGTCCAGTTGGTGTATGTGGTGACTCAGCTGTAAATTTTAATATCGCTGAAGTTTGTGGATTAACTTTTGATGCTAAAAATAAAGAATGCCGACTTGTATTACCTGGCACTTCTGCTGATGCTGATAT
>JBPCUO010000094.1:0-9476 GCA_051011135.1 Bdellovibrionales bacterium | reverse complement strand
ACATCAACAGCCTCATAAGAATCGTCTCTTTTTTTGACTCTCATGATTTTTGGGCCAGTATCTTGTTCTTGAGTGGAACTTTCAAATTGAAGATCAGTCTTTGAAGGAGTCGATTCTTCGACTTCGTTTTTAGGGATGATATTTTTATCTAGAGAGCTTGTCTCATTCATTTTTTGGAACCTCAATTTGTATATAAATAGGCTAAGATTAAGATCTATAAGAGTCAATTTTTTAAGAAGGATCTAAACTTCGGTCTCTGGACTCTATTCCTATAAGTTAATGATTTTCTAAACAAATTTTTCAAAAGATCATTAAAAGAAGATTAAATTTAAAAAGATGGTAGCTCGTGTTAAGACCATTTTGGAAGCAGGCACAATTAAAAAAAAGGACTTGATATAAAATAAATAATTTTATAGTGAAGCGAGCTCCAAAAACTAAAAAAAGAGGTTTTTTTTGGGTGTTCATTTTTTGAATACTGGTGGTATTTTTTTCAAATCCTAAAGCATTTCCTGTCTTTTTGAGCTAAAATTTGCTAAATTAACAACTCAAAAGGTGGCTTTCGTGAATAATAAAATGGTTTTAAATTTTTTTGTATTTCTTTTACTGATTCCAAAACTAGGATTTGCTTACCCTTGGGTTTTTTTTAAAGACACTAAAAAAGAAAATTATTTGGAATTTGATTTCCATTCTTCTTATTTTTTAAAAAATAGTTATTCCGCTTTTGTTGGTGGAAAGATGGAGTATCACAATACTAAAATCGATATCGATTTAGATTACAGATACTCTTTAGTTGAGCGCAGGCAATACGCTCGCTTCGGAGAGCTTTCCGTGAACTTGCCTTTAAAAAAAGATAAACTAAACATCATTTTAGGATTTAGGGATTTTGTTTGGAATGAGGCTGATCGTTACTGGAATTTAGGTCTCTGGCAACCTCGTTATTTTTTAGATGCTTTTCGTCCTTTACAAAATAGCCTTCCAGGGATTTATTTTGATTATTTCAATTCTTCCAATACAGCCGTTACTTTTTATTTTTCTTATTTTTACTTGCCCGATGTTATTATTTATCCAGAAGTAAAAAATGGTGTGATCACTTCTAAAAATCCTTACTTTTCAAATACTAGTTTTAAAGGTTTTAAATGGAATGTTAAAGGCTTAAAGCCTGTTAAATTAGAATACTTTCTTCAACCTTTGCTAGCCTTTCAAGTGTATCACCAGTTGTCTTATTCAGAACTCTTTTTATCTTATGCTTATAAACCTAGAAATCAGCTTCAGTTTTTTGTTCAATCTGAAGGAATTAGTTTATCCGATTCGAATTCTGATATTACGATTACAGGCTTAGATTATGATACGGTTAAACATCATCTTGTAACAATGGAATCAGAGATTTACTTGGATGATAATTTTTCTATCTTTGCTTCTTTATTTTATGAAAGACCTGAAAAACTAGAAGTTCAAGATAACTGGGTGACAGATGGTTTTGAACCTCATTTAACAACAAGTTTTTTGATTTATTTTAAAGAGAATTTAAAAAATGTTGGTAGAACGGTTTTTACTTTAGGGTATATTCAAAGTTTTGAGAGCCAAAGTAAAGTGGATACCAGTAATATTATTACAGAAGATCTGGAATTAATTTTTGGTTTGGGAGTGAATTATTGGAAACACGCTCTCAGTTGGTCTATGGAATATTGGACGGAAAAAATCTTATCAGGTTTTCAATTTAAATTTCGTTTGAATTATGCTTTAGATAACCAAATTTATGCAACTATTTTTGATACTTCTGTTTATGTGACTCCTTCCCTAAGAGCTTATGTTTCTGGAGATATTATATTAAGATTTGCAGAGCATCCTATTAAAAGTGGAACTTCACTCATTAGCAAGCACAGAGATCTTTCTCGAATTCTTCTAGGAGTGAAGTATGTTTTTTAATAAAATTTTTTTAGTATTGATGTTTTTTTCAGCTCCGAGTTGGGGTGCTGGACTTATAGAAAATTCAACTTGTCTTAAAGAGATTAAAAGATATTATCCTCTTTTAAAACAGGGGAAGCTTCATTGGGAACAACAAGAGAGATTTTTTAGATGTATTGAAGATTCTTTAGAGCTGATTGTTGTTCATAAACTTTTTACTCACTCTCCCGATAGAGATTATTTCACTCGAGAAGAAATTTACAAAATGTTTCATGTTCACTTTAAGATGGATAAAAATCTTTCTGACAATTTAGTGAAAAATCTGTTTTTAATCAAGCATCTTGTGGTGGGAGGCGAGCAAAACCAATTAAGAGATGAAGAGTTAAAAAAGATTCATGAACTCGTAGAAGTTTATAAAGATTTTTATTACATCATTCATAAACGAATCAATACCATTCATAAAATTTTTGATCCCAAAAAAAGGCAAGAAGTTTCTGATAAAGAATTTGATTTTACGATTTCTAAACTGGAAGAGGGATTTAAATTTTTAAGAATCTCTTATAAGAAAAGAGGTGTTTCTTACCGTGTGAGTGATCTAGATCATTTATTAGATTATGTTCAAAACTATCAAAAAGATCAGCCTTCTTGGTCTAAGTACACTCATTTTTTAAAAATGTGGTATCAAGGAATTTTAGATCCTGCAAATCAGGAGATTAAGCAGGATAGTTGGAATTATTTTTTCGGATCTTTTAGTCAAATGGTTGCTTTATATCTTCAATACAAAAGATATATTGTTGGCAATTCTGTTTTTGAAGCAAGATCTTATCCGCATCTTTTAAGAAGTTTTAGATATTTTGTTTCTGCTTTATCTTTTGCAGAAGTATCAGAAACCAAAAAAGGATTTCCTGTGCGTACGATTGATGAAATGCTTTCGACAATGATTTCTTTATCGAAAGGCCCAGCAGAAGCTTTTAGTTTTTTACCGATGCTTGCAGGCCCTAATAATCCTATTCCTTTTTTTACAAGAAATTTAACTTGTTTTGTATTAGTAGATCCCAAATCAAACAATTGCTCTTATAAAAAAGTTAAGAATCATTTGGAGTATAAGTTTCCCGATGGAACTTATAAAATTTATAATAACAAAATAAAATGGTCACCAACGCAAGGAGAAGTTTTTGAAACGACACCTTTTCAATTTCAAATTCTTGAAAACTGGCTTCAAGGTTACGAGCTGGCTTATCGAGATTTATCCGAAGGTCAGGTTCAAAAAGTATCTAAAAAGTATCAATTTCATCATTGGGTTGATGGCTCTTTTAGCGAGACTCAAGAAGAAGATGTGAGAGTGGTTTTTTATTCTTTTTATGCTTCTCAAGTTTATAAAGTACCTTATCGCTTTTTGAATTACAGAATGATATCTGGTCTTTTATTAAGCCCTTATTGGGATTCTAAAGGGAATATATCTTCTAAAAACTGGAAGCGTATCGTGGATGAAATTCTTCCTAGTTTGATTGTCTTTAAAAACGCAGGTTATGATCCAGATTTCAAAAAAGGTTTTCTGGGTTTATTTGGTTATGCCGATCGTTTTTTAAATTCTTCTAATAATGATGGATTTTTAAACCAAGAAGAAATTTTAGATCTTATTATTCATATTATGTCTGCTTCTCAAAATGCTGAGTACGCTTACCCCAGGCTTTTAGAGGCTTGTTCCGATTCGATGACTTCTGAGTGTGTTAGTTCGGAAATTTTTAATCCAGATATTATTCAATCTTTTCCAAGACTTAAAAATTATTTATTTAATGATGTTTCCAATAAATATTCATCAGCGACAAAAGATTTTCTAGATTATCAACAAGCTCAAAGCAAGACCACAAAGGTTGGATCTTTAAATCTTCTGGAAGTTTTTTTAATTTTACAAATGTTAGAAGTGCAATTTCATAAAGTGGATCAGGATCAAAATGCTCGTTTGAATTACAAAGAAATATCAAAAATGGTTCAAAATTTTGCGGATCAATTGGTGACTTCGATTCCTTATATTAAAGACAGATCTCAAGCTAAATCCTTTGTTGCTTATAGTTTTAAAACAGGAAAGATTCCCTTTTTAAAAGAAGAAGAATCCACCTTCCATTCTCTTCATTTCTTTAACTTTCATATTGGTGATGAGAAAGGTGAATTTGAAGCTACCAAAGGCAAGATCTATTCGGTTGTTTTACAATTTTATAAATTGTACAAGGATCATTTATAATGAAAAAATATTTATTAATTTTTTTCCTACTCCAAAGTGGGGTTGCTTTCTCTAATTCTGGAAAAGCAGAAGTGACATGGGATCGTTTTCTTTCCAAACCTCATTATTTAACAACTCAATTAGATGATTATCATTATTTATCTTTAGATTATAATTTTAAATATGATTTTAAATCTTTTCAGTGGAACAGTTATATTGTTGGGCAGTATTTCTTTGATTCCAGTGGTATTTATTATCTGTCTGCTCCCAACATGTATTTGTCTTATTTATATAAGTTTAATAACCCTTCTTTATTTATTCGATCTATTAACTTGTCTTTTGGTCGAAAGGTGCAAACTTGGAGTCTAGCCGATGAGCATTGGGATTTTGGCTTATGGCAACCTTTAAATCGTTGGAATCCTCTTCACCCTATGGATAAAGGTTTGATAGGAACTTTTGTAAATGTAGAACTTAAAAATTGGTCCATTGATATGCTAGTGGGTGGTCTTTATATCCCAAGCACTTACACAAAAGCAGAAATTAAAAATAATAAAGTGACCTCTTCTTCAAGGTGGTTTTTAGGAGCTCCTCAAAAAGTTGATATTTTAGGCCGTGATATATTAGATATTGAATACCTTATAAAAACTCCCTTTATTCTAGATATTTTTTTTCAACAAAGTTACATATTAAGTTTTAAAACTTGGTTGGATAAAAAAAATAAAACTTGGAGTAAGTGGGTGTTTGGTTACAAGCCTATTAATGATTTGTTTATTGTTACAAATACCAAAGATGTTTTAGATCTTAACGACATGAAGGTACAGGCAAAAGTGAGTGTTTTACCTGTACGACATAAAGTGATTTCTTCAGAATTGGGGTTTGATTACAATGATTTTTCAACTGTTTTTTCTGTGGGTTATACTTCTGTTCAAGAAGATCGAGCGGCCCCAGAAGGTTGGGAATTTTTGCATGATCGAGGGAAGTTTACTTATTTTTCCGCTTTATTAAAATATCATTTTTTAAAAAACAATTATCTACAGGTGAGTTTTTTAGATTCTTGGTTTGATAGAAACTTAAGTGAAGAAGATTATAAAGGAGAACAAGTCGCTCCTTTTGTTTTTAATCATTACAAAATTTTAAATGGTTTTGGTTTGGATTTGCATTTTAAATATTTTTCTAAAAAGAATTTTAAAAGACAATTGGATATTAAATACAAATATTCTATTCCTAATAAAGGGGGTTTGCTTTCTGCAGAAGCCACTTATTATGTGCGTTCCAATTTATACACTTCTTTAACCTTAGATGTTTTAGGTAGTGATAATAAGAGTGATAAATATTTTTTAGATAAATTTCGCGCTAATGATTATGTAGGTTGGAGAGTTTCTTATGTCTTTTAAACACCCAGTTTTTCTTATTGTTTTTTTACTGAGCCTTACTCGTTGTGGTTTAGAAATTGGAGAAGAAGCTTCTAATCCTTTTATTTATAGAGTGAAAGAAGGTGGTTCTTTATGTGATGTTTTGGATTATAAAAAAGAATTAAAAGACTATATGAATGAATATTATTATGATGTTTCCAATCAGCGCGTGAATTATGTTTTAAATTGTTTGGCTTTTAAAGTCAGTCAGTATCAAGAAAGTGTTATTGGTCATAATCGAGAATATTTTACAGATGAAGAAATTACAAAACTTCTGAAAGTTGTTTCTGGAAACGATGGTATTATTAATCCTCGAAGCTTATCGAAAGCCATAGCAATTAAAGATTTGGTGGTTCGCGCTATACATCTTTACAAAGAAAGCCCCATCAGACACAATCGATCTGTATCTTCTAGTCAATGTCTTTCACAAGAAAAAAGAATTGTTTCTAGACAAGATATTCGTATTTTTGTTGAATCTTTGAAAGATTTTTCTGAGGTTTTATTATTTATTAATGTAAGATCTGAAGATTTATTTCGAAAAATTCATAATATTGATCCAGCCGCTTTTTCTTCTTTAAAACAGGATAAGTTTTTTAGGATTTTTAATCTTGTTGTTAGAAATAAAGTTTGGAATTCTGGTTTTTATTCTTTTAATCAGATGAGTGAAGTGGATTTAGATTCTACTCTGCTTATTTTAAAATCTATGATTTTAGATTACAGCAAGTACGATCAGGGTAAAGAATTAAAAAAAGCTCATTTAAAATATATGTTAATCAATATGTATTTAGTAGAGATGATTTTTAATCTTTACGATAAAAATAAAAATTTAATCTTAGAGGGAGAAGAGTTGGATGAAGCTTTTTGTCTCTTTGGACCTATTATTGATTTCTTTATAGACCTTGCTTTAAAAGATAAATACATTCTTAAAAATGTTTTAAAGCCTATTTTTGAAGAAAAAAATATTTTTGAATACACATTAAAAAATAAAAAAATTCCTAAAGGGTTAAATCTAGAGATTGTTAAAATGAAATATAATGATCTTTTTGGAGCTCCTAAAGATTCAAATCTTTCTCTTAATTATATAGAGCTTACAGAAATTTTTAAAAATCTTTCTCGTCCATTAATTGTTAAATAAAATTAAAACCAGCAGTGCTTGAGGCATTCTTGGTGTTTAAGATAGACTTCGCTTTCTTTACATTCTTCAGTTTGTTTATGTCTAATGATAGATATTTCGGAAAACTTTTTGCCTTTTACTCCTAGCTTTTTTAAGCATAAAAACTGAGCCATTTTTTCAACCCCTTTTGAAAAACTAGAATAATATTTTTCTTGTTCCAATTCTTTAATATTCATGCGATTGATTCCTAAAACAGGACTACTTTGAATGACAACAAAATTAAAATCTTTAACTTTTAAATTTTTACAAGCTTCAATGTCGGTGATTGATTTGAGTTGAAAAGGATCCTCGTTATTAATGCTATCAACAATCACAATATGATTGGAGCTGGCAATAATATCTCCTTCTTTAAAAGGGTAAAGATGTGTGGGTTTAATAACTTCTAAACAAGGGAAATCAATAGGAGTTTTAAAATTGGCGGCTCCAATATCTAAAACATGCGAAACTTGAAGAGGCTCGTAAGGAACAAGTCTTAATCCAGAACCTGCTAAAGCTGAAAAAACAAAACCAGAACAATCCATCCCTAAATGATGAGACCCACTTCCTTGGTTTGTGAAAAAATCTAATGTCGGCAAAGGGTTGGAATAAAAAGAAGGTTTTCCTCCAAAATCATAAATCAATGGAGATACTGTTAAATTATGACATAAGGGAGAGTTTCGATTTTTTAAATAATAATGGGAGTCAATCAATTGATCTTTGTTAACAATCTTTCGTCTCCAGCCTCCTTGATTGTGTTTTTCTGAAATAGCGACTCCTTTAATATTTAAAGTATCCTCCATAGAAATAGTTGGTCTTTTAATAGCATTACAACTTTGATAAACAGTGCTCATTACTTTTTTAGCTCCATAAACTAAAAGGTGATTATTTTTTTTAATGGAATCAAAAAGAGGGATATCCCATTGTCCTGTTTCTAGAAAATGACTATAAGATTCTTCATACATACAATGTAAGTTTAGATCTTTTGAAACTTTTAAAAGATCTTTATAAGATTCTTTAAAAGTTTGCTCCCACTGTCCTTTTTGTAAAAGAGGAGCTTCATTGTATTTTTTGAGATGATCTAAAAACTGGATCCAATTTTGAGTGTAACTTTCAATCAATGTATCGGGTATATTTTTAGGAAGAACTTGTTTAAGAGTCTGTCTCGTATCACTTTGAATAGAAACAGGATTAAAATCTCCTTTGAGAGTATTTTTTATATCTTTTTCAAAAAGCATAGAAATAAATATGCAAGGAACATTTTGAGGGTTTTCAACATTGATAAATGGTAGGAGTTTGATTTCAATATTGATAGGTTTACAACTCACAAGAAAAAAAGATAAAAATAAGAAAAAATAAGACTTCATCAAAGACTTCTTCGGTAAAGATGCTATTTAAGAAGAGGCTAGTTTTTGTTCAAGAGCATTGGTGGCCTGTCTTATGATTTACGACTTGCTATTAGCGAATTGACTCAATTGGCTGAAAAATGACTCTAATTGCAATGAAAACTTGTTCATTGAACTACTTAATATCTTCTAAGATTGACTCGCAGGCTCCTTTAATAAGGCAATGAATCAAATAAAAAAATGGCAAAGAAGCCTTATAAATCTTGAGAAAAGGGATGTGGATAAACTCGAAGCTGAATTAAGGTCTAGTTTTTTTAACTTTGATATTGATTAAACCATAAGAAAACTGATTAAATTAAATTGTTAGTCCAAGGAAGGAGAAACAATGAAACCATTTTCAGACTTTTCAGAAGAAAAGAAAACATTTTTAAGAGATCACTTTTACAGTAAAAATCTTTCTAAATGTGAAGTAGAAGTTGTTATTTTAGTTCTCCAAGGACATACCAACAGTAAAGTGGCTAGTGAGTTATGTGTTGCTGAAAAAACAGTAAAATTCCACCTTACCAATGTTTATAAAAAATTAAATATATCTAGAAGAACAGAAATTGTTTGGACTTTACCTTTGGCCGATTTTATTAAAATTGAAGAGGTTAAAAAGGAAGCATCCAATCCAGCAGTGGTAAATATTAATTCTGAAACAAAAGATAAAGAGAATTCAGAAGATATTTTTATCCCAGCGGGTAGTTCTACAATCAATGACATGTAATTTTTGAGATTTCTTTTTATAAAGAGAAAATCTTTTATAAGTATTCATTATATAAACCAAAAAAATCACTAACCCCATATATAAAAAAATAGATTCTTCAGGAAGAGACCAGTTTAAAAAAGAAATGGGCTCTGGAAAAAAATGAGTGATTTGAAGTAGGGTAAAAATCAAACTCCATAATTGATCTGTCACCAAGTGGAGGGGCTTAAAAAATAAGCTCAAAAAACTTAAAGGAAATAAAACAGCTCCTATAACAGGAGCTAAGATCCAATTAATAATCAAGGTTAAAGGATGCAGCTCTTGCCAGCGATTGATAATAGGTAAGATAGCAAAGTAAGTGAGAAAAGCTTTAAAAAGAGAGTTTTTATTATTTTGTAAAAGAGAAGCAATCCAACTTAGCTGCAAGGAAAAAGAATGAATCCAAGAGGGTTTGTATATCAAACATAAAATACCACTGACATGAGTCACAATTTGAGAATTCAAAAAAAGTTTTTTTGAATTTGAAAAACGAAATAAACAAAAAGCAAATAAAGCTCTTAGGACAGGAGGATGAAGTTGAGCAGCCATAGCATATAAAATAAGTATCAAATAAAGAGATCCATTTTTAATTCGAGAAGGCAGTAGAGGAATTTTTTTCCATAATCTTTCTAAAAATAAAAGATGAGCTCCTGAAATC
>JBPCUO010000093.1:0-22998 GCA_051011135.1 Bdellovibrionales bacterium | reverse complement strand
TAATTAGCAACACTGACATAATAAGCATAAGAATGAATCAAAAGTTTTTTTTGCATATCAAATCTATAAACATTATAAAGTTCTCTATATTCTCCTGTTTGAGTTCCCTTTTGAGAAAGATACACTCCTGATAACAAACCATCTTTAAACTTTATTCCTACAGGCTCACCTCCGTAAAGAGGAAAACTGGCTTCATACTCTCCGTTATTTTTTTTCTCATAAGTAAACATCCGATCCCAATAATCGAGCGTACCATCAAACTTCTTTTTTCCTTGGTGATTAACCTTTTTTAAAGAATCACAAATAAAGTACTTCTTATTGGAATCTGCTGAACAAGCATTAAAAACAAATAGTAATAAAATAATAAAAAACTTTTTCATTTCTTGAGAAATTAGAATAACACAATCACGCCTTAGGATTCAAAGATTCAACCCCTTGCGCTCCTCTTTTCATACAAGCTACAAGCTTGGAGTAAAAAAAACCTTAGAAACTACCGGATAATGCTTAAAAAATGATCGATTCTTAACCGGCAGATCCCCCCATCTCGCTTGAAGGAATAAAAATAGGCTTTAATGAATTCTTAACTACATCTTATAAAAAACCTGTAGTATTTTTCTAAAAATGAGGAATTCCATTGCAACTTGATATCCATTATTACGCAACCTATGCGATCGCTCGTATTGCAGAAATATCACCGCAAGATGCTCACATCATCGCCTATGCTGCTCAATTTGTAGATGATTCTACAGAAAATAACAGCAGAAGGCACAAAGATGGAGGCTTGCTTTATGGCGTAGCCACAGCCCATCACTTACCAAAAATTTTTTTAAGCACCATTGCAAAACTCAAAGATAAGTTATTTAAAAAAAGTGTTACCGATGTGATGCAACGAAGATTATGGATTCCTTTTCATTTTTATCCTGGTAATGAAGGTAAAAACTTATCGGAGCGATTGCTTTGTCAAAAAAATAGTAAACTCGTTAATGAAATGTTTGATAATCATATTAAACATGCTCATGAGTTTTCTTTTAGTTTGCACTTAATTGGAATTGCTTCTCATGTCTATTACGACACTTTTTCTCATTACGGGTTTTCAGGAGTCAGTTCTAGAAACAATGTTGTCAACATTAGATCTATTGGCTCTAAAGATGATGAGGATAAACGAAAAATTGAAAAAAGAAAGAAAAACTTTTTTAGAAAATACAAATCCGAATTTGCACTTAAAAACTGGACTCCACGAAAAAAGAAAAACTTTTTAAAAAATCTAAGATCAGAATTTACTTTTAAACATTGGACTCCAGAACAACGAAAAGAATTTTTCAAAAATCTAAGATCAGAATTTACTTTTAAACATTGGACTCCAGAACAACGAACCGATTTTTTTAAAAAACTAAGATTAGAATTTTCGCCTAAAAACTGGAGTGAAAAAAAAGGTTTTTTTAAAAAACTAGGGGCAGAATTCACACTTAAAAAATGGAGAATTCGTAAAGAAAGATTTAAAAGCATAGGAGGCCAACTTGCCGGAGGGTACTTAGGTCATGGAGGGGTTTGTGATTTTCCAGATATCCCTTACTTAAATTGGTATTTTAAATATCAAGATAACAATCAAGCCAGTGAAAGAAATAATATTGAAAATTGCTTAGAAGGCGCCATACATCTTTATGAAAAACTTAAAAACTTTTCTGAAAAATATTATAACAAATCGATAACTCATAAGCTTGAAAAAGAAAAAATTAAAGCAATTTTAGAAACAAAAGGAAATAGAAAATTTCGTTGTAATCTTTGGAAACAAGAAATAGAAAAGAGTCATTTATTTCAATTGGAACAAGAAGATAAGCAGTATTTAAGTTACGATCCTTCTGATTGGGAAAATCAAAAAAAATCAAACTTTGAAAAACTCAATAAATCTGAAGATGTTTCAAAACTGGATATTTATAAATTTCATCAAGCCGCTGACTATCATCGGCATTACACTTTAAAAAATTTATTACCAAAACATGGAATTGTTATTAATTAAAAATTATTGATTGATTTCTTTATGAATTTTAAAAGCTAACTTTTTAGCTTCTTGAATTTCAAGATGAGTCATTTGAGCAGATATATTGCTTTGAATTTTTGAAGCTTGTTGATATCCATTTAAAAGAGCAATCGTTAGCCAAGAATAAGCTAAGACATAATTCGAGTCCTCTCCATCGCTATTATAATAAATTAATGCTAGTTCATATTGAGCAGGAGCGTAGTTTTGCATGGCTGCTTTTCTTAACCAATAAATAGCTTTTTTAATATCTTTTAAATCAGGACGATCCCCTCTGTAGTCTCTATAGATAAGAGATGCATTAAACTGCGCATAGAAATCACCTTTTTTTCCCGCTCTTTCAAACCAGTAAATGGCTTTTTCTAAATCTTTCCTAACACCATCAACACCATTGAAATACATAAAACCCAGTTTATTTTGAGATTTTACATGTCCTTTTTTAGAAGCCTTCAACAACCACTGCAATGCTTTTTTTGGATCTTTATTCAAGTAAATTTTGCTTAACTCATATTGAGCTTCAAAATCTCCTTGATGAGCTGCTTTTTCTAACCAGTGAATTCCAAGACTCGTATTTCTTGAAACTCCATCTCCTTTGGAATACATAGAGTACAATTGTTTTTGAGAATCGATATATCCTTTATTTCCAGATTTTTGAAGCCAAAAAACAGCTTCCTGCAGATCTTTTACAATCCCATCCCCTTTATAATATCTCATACCTAATTCATATTGAGATTGAAGATTTCCTTTTTCTGCATGCTTTTTTAATTTTCTAATTGATTTTTCTACTGTTGTTTTTTCAGTTTTAGAATCTTCAGGTTTTTTAAAAAAAGCCTTCGAGTGAAAAGAAAATAATAAAACAAGAGATAAAATAATTTTCATTTATTTATATAGTATAGAGATTTTTTAAATATAAATCAATAGGAGATTGATTTATATTTCGTATTTATTTATCGAAATTTAGGAATTTGTTTTTTGGTTTGTCTTCAGGTTTCTTGTCTGGCTTTTTTTCTGATTCTTTTTTTGAAGGCTTTGCAGTTTTAGGAGCTTCTTCTTGAAGTTTTTTTCTAAGAAGACCATTTGATAAATCTCTTTTGTATTCACAGTATAATTCAAATCTTTGTTTAGCATAACGATAAGCTTTGTCATATTCTTTATATTTCGCATGTCTATTCATTTTATCTGATAACTCTCGCCCTTTATAACTCGCATCTCGATATCTTTGAGAATTAAAGAGAGTACGATCTCTTTTATCAGAAAGAGCCGCTTCGTAACCTATAACATAATTGTAACAATCATTACTTAAATCTTGAGCTAATTTATAAGCCTCAAGATCAGAAACTTTTTGAGTCCCATCAAGAATCTTCTTAAAACTTAAATAATCTTTATCTGCATCCGTTGATTTTCCATAAACTTGAAAGGATAAAAGCAACGCAATTCCTATTATTAATTTCATAATTCTTATTTTTATTTATCAAATCCGGAATGTCAAATTTTTTAATCTCTTTTAATAAGTGCTCCAATCATAAATAGGCTGATTATAAGCTTGTTTATAATAGGAATCTTTATTCATGCCATAAACTTGATTTTTTTTCTGAGAGTCTTTGTATTTTCCATTATCACCTAATCGAGCACCAGATCTCGCTGAAGCCACTCGCCCTCCGCATCGTTTTCCTGCAGAATTCAATTGATCAGAGTGGTTACAACTTCCTGAAAAAGAATATTGAGGAACAGCCCAAAGTACGGTTAAAAATAATGATGTTTTGATAAGTGTCATAAATCCTCCTTGATTTTTTTACTAACGACGATTTTTTATTAACGGCATCTTGTTTCTACTCGATCGATCAAACCTGAGTAAATGTGATAATCCATTTCTTTTTTACACTGTAATAAACTCATGTTCTTATTATCTTGCCTTTTAAAAAAACGACATAACTTCTCAGATTCTTTTTCGGATTTTCTTTCATAACACTTAAGTTTAAATTCCAACTCACGATCTGAAATGTAACAAATATCATCTGATTCACAAAGATTTTCCACTACCTTGATCTTGTTTTTAAGATCCACTTCAAATTCATTTTTATCATAAACAATATAAAAATAATCAAAAGATAAAATATTTCGACCCCGTTCATCTCTTTGATTTTCAATACGAGAATCGAGAAGAACTTCTTCTTGTTCATAAACAACAGGAGAAGATTCAATAACTTCCTGGTTAGAAACCTCAGCATTTTCAGAGGAGTAAACAAAAGAAGAGTTTTTTGAACATCCTAGTAAAAATAAAAAAAATAAAGTTATAGAAATAAATTTCATACTCTTATAAGTTTATTGTATCTTTTGATAAAATAAATATTTTTCACTTCTTTTCTCAAAACAAGACAAATTTTGAGACATGTTTTGAGACGAAACAATTGGAATATGTTAAAATTTTAAACAATAGATCTTGCCTCATTCTTTTTTAAAAAAAAGGCGATAGAATAATCTTTTAAAAACCTGATAAATAAAGAAAAATATCTTGAAGATTTTCATAAAAATCATTACAAAGGGCTATGGAACTTTCTAAAATTTTAACTCAATACCCTGAATTCCAAAATTGGGCTCTAGACAAAAAAATGGAATCTAAAGAGCTAGATATTTTAACAGAAATCTCGGAGTCTAAAACTCTCAACCCTGTTTTGAATTGGATTGTTAAATATTCTCCCAGTCACAGTTTAGGTTTTCAAATTTTAGAACTCAGCGGAGAGCTTTTGCTTTTAAACCATGATCTCACTTCTCTTTTTAAAACAGAAAATAATCCTAGAGTTTTAATTCAAAAACTCAAAGAGTTAAGATACCCTATAGCCTCTTCAAAACTTAAAAAAGAATTTCCAAAACCTGTTTTAAAAAAACAACAATCCTCTTTTACAAAGACACTTGATCTTTTTGAAAAAGTTTATATAGAATCTTCTGCTCAAAAAACAGAAGTAGCTCAAAGAGCTTTGGGGTTATTTCCTAAACAAAAGATACAAATCATTGAAGATGATGAATTTAAAAAAGGAACTCTCTCTGCTTCAAACATGGATAAAAGCAAAAAAACTCTTTTAATTAAAAATTTTAAAGGCTCTTTTTTTAAACGATGTCCTGGAGCTCATCCTAAAATGATGTGTTGTAATTATTATGTTTTAAACCTTGGGCAACACTGTGAAATGGATTGCTCTTATTGTTATTTACAATCCTTTATTAATTTTCCAGCCGTTGTGATTTTTGCAAATATAGAACAAGCCTTCGAGGAACTGAAAGAACTCAAAAAAACTTATAAAGATCAGTATTTAAAAATTGGAACAGGAGAACAAACAGATAGTTTAAGTTTAGATGACATCAACCTTTACTCTCAAAAACTAGTAAGTTTTTTTAAAGATTGTCCCAAATGGAGTTTAGAGTTTAAAACCAAATCTGATAATGTTAAAAATTTTGAAAACGAAGATCATATTGGCAATGTCATTGTCAGTTGGTCTATCAACCCTGAGTATATTGTTCAAAAAGAAGAACACAAAACAGCTTCTTTAAAACAAAGATTCAAAGCGGCTCAAAAAGTTAAAGATAAAGGGTTTCCTATTTCTTTTCATATTGATCCTATGATTTATCATGAAGAATGGGAAAAAAATTATGGACAATTGGTTGAACAAATTGCTGAAAACTTTTCTCCTAAAGAAGTCACTCGAATCTCTCTTGGAGCTTTAAGATTCCAAGCCTCTCAAAAAGCTTTGATGAGAAAGCGATTTGGAATGGAAAGCCTGGTTTGTAAATCAGAATTATTTACTGCTAAAGATGGTAAGCTTCGCTATGAAAACAACATTCGACAAAAAATGTTTTCTTTTATGAATCAAAAATTAAAAGATCATGGTTTTAATGTCTTTTTATGTATGGAAACTCCAGAGAATTGGTTAAACTCTATGAATTCTCTTCCTAAAAAAATTCCTGGTATCAAAAAAGATTTTGATCTTCAAATTACAAAACATATTTAATGGTCGTGCCCATCGTGTTCATCATTCTTTGATTCTTTGGACTGCTCTTGATCTTTTAAAAGTTTTTCCTTTAATTTTGGATCTATCTTTACTTCTTGAGAAACAAAAATATCTTTTTCCAAAATGGAATTCCAAGCAGAAACTGGTAAAGCTACTAAATCTTTAGAAAGATTACTTTGGATCCAAACTCGAGATCCAACAGGAAGACCTGCTTTTAAATCCAATAAAATATCTCCTTTAGAATTTTTAGCAATGACAGAGTTTGTCACTTTTGAAAGAGTCCCTTTTTTATAAGCCACTCCTTTAAGTTCATAAATAGAATTCATTAAAATTTGAATATTTTTAAAATCTAATCCCTTTTTTTTATCAGGATTTTTAAGCTTCCATTCGGCTTTTTTTTGAGAAAGCAAATAGGTTTTTTTAAAATTCAATTCTAAATCAGAAACTTTATGTTTAGGGTAACGAAAGGCAGCTCCATGATCTCGAATGCCATTTTTAGAAATATACATTTTTTCAAAGTAATCTTTTGAGATTTCTAAAATATAATCTCTGTGAGAAGCAAAAACATAAGCCTTATTTCCTTTTAAAGCCGAAACCTTTATTATCACTTTTCGTTTTTTAGAATAATCTAAGCTCATTTGATAAGCAGGATTGTTCAAACCATATTGACTTAAAGAGGCAGGTGTTGCTTTTTCTTTAATTGCAGACGCTGTAATTGTAGAAAGTTCTGACCAAAAAAGATCCAGATTTTTTTGACTCAAAGGAAAATCTTTATCTTTTATAGACCATCTATTTCGTTTCCAATTTAAAGATAAAAATCTTGGTTTTTGAATTTGAACTTGAATGGCATGACCATAACTTGGAATGATTTTTTTATTTCGAAAATCTTGAAAGTCTTTAGAATTAATCTCGTTAGAAAAATATTTTTCACCCTTATAAAGTTTTTTTGCTTTTTTAATAAAAAATTTATCGTCAAAAGAGCCCTTTGAGCTCACTGTGAATTGCACCTCACTTCCATCTAAAAACTTTAAAAGCACTGTAGGAAATTGACCTATATGATAATCATCCCAAGGAATATCTCCTTCCAATTCCAATTGTTCCACAGGTTGAATTTTAATTTCATCAAACCAACGAGACACTTCTGAAAAAGACGCTAAATCTTTAATAGGTTTTTTTAAAAACCATTCTTGTTGATCTCGAACCATCCAAAGAGTTTGATTGGATTTTTGAATCTTAACCTCTGAAAGGTCAGAAAGTTCTTGTTTTAAAAAATGGTTTTTAGAATGCTGTTGAGGGCTTTTTGTTTTTTTGTATTCATAATAAGCAAAACCTGCAACACTAAAAACAAAAACAATAGAAACAATATGGCGAATCAGCCCTTGGTTCACGCCTCTCTCCTACGATACCACATCCATAAACTTACAATTAAAAAGATAAGAGGCAAACTAATCATAAGTAAAACAATTCCTAAAGTTCGAAAACGAGTCATCTCAACTTTAGTTCCTGTAGGTTGTTTAGGTCGGATTGTTACCAGATCATCTTCTCCTAAAAGAGAAACCACTGTGTTTAAAGCTAAGTCTCGATTAGAGCCTTCATAAAAATAACGATTGCTCATAAAATCACTATCTCCGAAAACCACTAAACGAAATCCATCTTTCCAATCTGGTTTTTGAGTAGGATGCTGATGTGCTAATTTATCTTCTTTAGAAGATTTAGAATGTACTTCTATTCCCATTACTAAACTTTTTAAAGTTCCCATTTTTATCTCTTGAGTAATATTAGGAACTACAAAACTTTTACCATGACTACGAACTAAATTAGAATAACCCCATTTGTTTTTCATGGCTGGTAAAAATTCTAAAGAACTCGCTTTTTCAAAAAAGACAGCTTCTTTTCCAGAGTTAAATCGAAGAGTGATAGGATTCATAGGATCAAAAGCAACACCTAAAGCCTTGGTCACTCCTCCATAAATTAATCCTAATTGACTCACAATAAAATCATTTTTATAAGACACGCCATAATTTTTTAAAAAGAAAGGCAGGTTTGTTTGTTCTTTTGGATCTAATGCAATCATCAAACGACCTTTTTGAGACAGATATTTTTTTAACCAATTCAGCTCTGATACTAAAAAAGGACGAGAAGGCCCTACCACTAAAACCAAAGGAGGTTTATTTTTAGGAATACCACTTTGAGCAAAACTCCACTCTTTTAACGCGAATCCCGATTGACTTAAATACTGCTCTAAAGCTCTTAAACCATCTGGCTTATCGCTTCTTAAATCTCTTTCTCCATGTCCTATGAGGAAATAAATTTCTTTACGATCTGTTTTTTTTGATTTAATAATAGCAGATGTTAAATTCTGCTCTGTAAAAGGCTCATCCACTCTTACTTTTTGCCCTTCATAACTTACAAAAACAAAAATCTCTTTTTGATTTTTATCAGTGAGATTATCCAAAAACTCTTTAGACAATTTATTATTTTTATAAGTATCTACATACAAAACCTTCACTTTAGAAGAGGCTTGTTTGTAAAGTATTAAATTATCTTTAAGAAGTTGTTTTGCAGCTACAGCTTGCTGTGATAATTTACTTCCTTTAAAAAAGACATAAATTTGTAATCGCTTTTTTAAAAGATCTACACTCTCTTGACTTTGAGTCGCTAAAGAATGAATCTTCTCTGAAGTTAAATCAAAAGATTTATTAAAACGATTCGACAAATAACCAAAAGACACTAATAAAATAAGAAGTAACATTAAAGACCAACCCAAGCTCAGGCTGTTTTTGGTGGTTTTCATGGATAAAAAATCCAGATAAAATTTGTAATCTAAAACCATGGACACTAAAAGCCCTACTAAAAATAAAGCTAAAAATCCGTATAAAAGAGGATGCCAAATTCCTAAAATAGAACGAGTTCCTGCCATAATAATAAAACAAAAACCACTTAGTAAAAGACCTAATTTACCCCATGAACTCATTTAAGATCTCCATCTAGAAAATTCTAAAACTTTATAAACCAAAAATAAAAAGAAAATAATAAAAGTAAAAAAGAAAGCAAAAGAGTTAATCACCAAACTTCCTTTTACAAAATTAGTAAGATGATTGGATAATGATAAATACTCCATCATAGAATTTATAAAAGGATTAGAAAACTCTTGTCCTTGTGAAATAAACCATACCGATATATTTAAAATAATCCCTATAAAAACACTTAAAAATAAAGAGGCTGTTAAAGAAGAGGTGAATAAACCTATTGCGGAGTAGACAGATCCTAATAAAAAGATTCCCATATAAGAAGAAAACAAAGGTCCAACAGGAATGTCTGTTACAAAAACAGTTGATAAAGGATAGAACAAAGTGATCAGTAAAAAAATCAAGAGAACGCCCAGTAAAGCAAGGTATTTTCCGACAACAATTTGTAAAGATGATACAGGAGAAGTCATTAGTAAATCATAAGTTCGATTTTTTTTCTCCTCTGCTAAAAGCTTCATCGATAAAATAGGAATACAAAATAAAAGAATTAAATTGATATAAGAAATGTGTGAAACAAAAACTTCAAAGTGAATGTTACGGGCTTGCTGAGCTCCTTGTTGAAACGCTGGCATCACATAAGATTGAGCAAAACGAAATAAATCTCTAGGAAAGACATAACTTAAAAACACACAAGAAACTCCTGCGAAGACATAAAATAAAGGACTCAAAAGAAATTGTTTTAAATCTCTACTTGCAATCACTCGAACTTGTCTTAAAAAAATCATAATCCCTACTTATTAGTTAACCGAATAAAAACATCTTCCAAATCAAAACGAGTATTTTTAATTTCTAACAAACCATACTTTTCATCAATGACCATTTTTGCAATCTCCTCATTGATATTATCATTAGGAGAACTATCTATTTTAATACCTTCTGAACTGGATTCAACTCCTAAGACTCCCTTAATAGATTTTAATTTTTCCAATAAACTTTTGTTTGCTTTTTTAACTTTTAAAAGAGTTTGACTTTTTGCAGCCATTTTTTGACTCAAACCCTCTAAGCTATCTTGAGTTACAATTTTTCCCTCATTAATAATAATCACTCTTTCGCAACTGACTTGAACCTCTGGAAGAATATGAGTCGATAAAATAATAGTGTGTTGCCCTTTGAGTTGAGATAAGAGCTCTCTCATTTCAATCACTTGTTTAGGATCTAAACCAACCGTAGGTTCATCCAGAATTAATATCTCTGGATCAGAGACTAAAGCTTGAGCCAACCCTACTCGTTGCTTAAAACCCTTAGAAAGATTTTGTATTAAACGAGAGCGAACTTTTACAAGTCCTGCTTTTTCTAAAGCGGAGCCTACTAGTTTGGGAATTTTTTTATCTTCACAAAGTTTTAAACGCGCTACATATTTTAAATAATCTTCAACATACATCTCTCCATAAACAGGAGGCATTTCTGGAAGATACCCCAGTTTTTTTTTCGCTAAGATAGGTTGTTCTGAAATATTAATTCCATCAATAAAAACCTCTCCTTCATGAGGGGCCATATAGCCTGTTAGTATTTTCATGGTTGTTGTTTTGCCCGCTCCATTAGGGCCTAAGAAACCAACGATCTCTCCTCGTTGAATTTCAAAAGAAACTCCCCTAATCGCTGTACGATTTCCATAATTTTTAGTGAGATTTTTAGCGGTAATCATTAAGAATGATTTTATCCCTATTCCTAATAGGGAAGTCAAGCAAGTTGAAGCATATAAGAAGAGTTCTTTAAAAGTCTTAAATCAACTTGGATTTATTTGGGAATGATTAAGCGCTTCCCTGTTAATAAAACAGATTTAAAAGTCATTGAATTAGCGCGCATTAATGCCGGTAGACTCACTTTGTATTTACGAGCAATGCCAATTAAAGTATCCCCTCTCCTAACAACATGATGATTTTTATTGCTTGCTAAACGCCGTTGCGCAGGAGCAGGTTTCTTTTTAACTCTTAATTTTTGACGAGGATGGATGGTTGAAGATTTTTTTAAATTATTAAAAGATCTTAATTGCGCCACAGTGAGTTTATGTTTTTTTGCAATTCGAGTTAAGCTATCTCCTCGTTGAACCACATAAAAAGTAGGAGATTTTTTTGCAGAAGCAATATTTCTTTTAGATTGAACTAAATTTTTAGAAGGAACTTTTAATTTTTGCCCCACTCGAATTAAAGATTTTCTCCCCAAACTATTGTATCGTCTTAATTTAGAAACTGTTGTTCTGTTTTTGCGAGCAATTTGATAAAGAGTATCTCCTCTTCTCACTTTGTAATAGTAATGATGATAATAACCACTGTCAGGTTTAGCCATATAAGATCTTTTCAAAATACTTTTGGAAATTCTTGAAACTCCAACAGGCATTCTTAAAATTGCTTTTTGAGCATAGACAGGAACATACTCTCCTTTATACATAGGATTTAAAAGTTTAAGATCTTTAAAAGGTATATCTAATTGAGTTGATAATCTTTTTAAACTCACTCCACTATAAACAGAAACCACATCATAATTTAAAGGTGTTTGATATTTAATATTATAAAAACCATATTTTTGAGGATGTTTAGCAATACGAACAGCAGCAATAAATTTAGGAACATAGTTCATCGTCTCTCGCGGTAAAGCTTTTTTAGAAGTTAGATACCAAAAATTACGATTGTAATGTTTTAAAACCGCTCGGTTCACACGATACTCGCCTGCATTGTAAGCGGATAAAGCCAGATGCCAAGATCCAAAAAGTTTATAAAGATCTTTAAAATATTCAACTGCCGCGCGAGTAGATAAAACAGGATCTCGCCTTTCATCAACAAAGCCATTAATTTTTAAACCATATCTTTTTCCTGTTCCAGAAATAAATTGCCAGTACCCAACAGCATTGGATCGACTATGAGCTCTAGAACTGAATCCTGATTCAATCAAAGCAACATAGACCAAATCTTCTGGTAACTGAGCCTCTCTCATCACGCTTTTCATAATAGGAAGATAACGAGAAGATCGCTCTAAATAAGTTTCCATCACAGGACGACCACGACCTGTAAAATACTTAACCCATTTATCAACTTGTGCATTGTCGTCTAAGGGAACATCTCCATAAGCCGACTGGTAACTTTCAGACATTTTTTTATAAGAAACAGAAGTAGGAAGTTCAAAGTGTGAAATATTAGGGATAGGTTGCTCCCCTAATAAAGATTCTTGATTATGAATAAGGCGCTTAGTTACAAGATGGCCACAAGAATTTAAAACAAAAATAAACAGGAATAATGCAAAAATTCTCACAAAAAAAACCCTCTTATAATTCTAAAGGGAATTTAAACCTTAAGGCTAGCTTCCTTTAGACACCCACTTAAATTCATCTTAAAAAATTTGTATTAGAAATTCAAGATGTTTTTACGCGCAAAAGGATAGATTCTTTTTTTATAAGCGTCTATTTTCTGTCACTTTTTGAAGAAGATTTCGCAGATGTTTATACAAGAGTTTCGCCTCCATTAAAGCTTCTTGATCCGGCACTTTTTTGGGAGAAAAACTTAATTTTTCTAAATTTTTCATGATTTCTGTCAGGCGAGATCCATATTTTTCATAAGAACTTGGGGGTAGCTTTTGAATCAAATCTTCCCAATTAATGGAAGATTGCTCTTGGTCATCCCTTTCATATAAAACCATATACACTAAAGAAATCATTTTCATGCTAGACGCTTTCCACTTTTTATGATGAATAAGGTTGTCGATTTCTTTAAATCCTTTTTTTAATTTTCCTTTTAAAGATTCTGATTTTTTTCTGACTGGAAATAAAATCAAAGCCAGAAACAACACACTCAAAATAGAATAAAAAAGGAGCCAAAATTTTTGAAGAGTTTTTTGATTTAAAAAGCTTGGCCAGTAAAAAGAATCCAAAGTTTTTAAAGCTTGATCTTCAGGATCTGATTTTTGCGGATCTTTTTTGAAAAACTGAAATCCATCATCATCTTCTTGATGAGAATCTCCTTTTAAAACTTTAATTTTAAAAGCGGGAATTTGATGATAAACATAACGACCTAAATCAGGATTAAAAGTGCTCACTTGAAAAGAAGGAATTTCAAGCAAACCCATTTTTTGAGGAATTAAAATAATTTCATAATTTTTAAAACTTTTTCCTTTGGGATTAAACTTGGATTGATCCACAGGAGGATAAGTTTTGAAGCTGGAAGGAAAAGGCAGTTTTGGAAGTTGAATAAATTGAGGATGTCCATCTCCTTGAAATTCAATATGATAAGACAAAGGTTCATTCACCCTAGCCTCTTTATTTTTTAAAGACGCTTTAACTTGAAAATGACCAACAGCTCCTGAAAAGTTTTTTCTTCCTTTGATGGGTAAAGGTTTGACTTGAATTGTTTTAGCCGCAGATTTTTTAGCTTTTTTACCGGCTCTTCTAAAACCGAAAATAGAATTCACTTTTAATAAATAAGAATCAATAACTAAAGAGCCACTTTTTAAAGGAAATAAAATCATCGAATCAAAAAGAGTTTTACGATATAAAGTATCGCCCAAAACTTGCGTTCCTAAAAATTGACCTTGAGGACTTAAAGAAATGGACTCTTTCCAAAAATCTTTAAGCTTAGGATTTTTATCCACTTCATAATTCATTCTTGTAGAACTATTGTATAAAATCCAATCCGCTTTTAAAGCCTGACCCTCGTAAACTGTTTTTTTACTTAATTCTAATCGAATTTTAATATCCCCTACATCTCTTTGAGGTATTAGGTTAGGAGCATTGCTAAAAAAAGAATCAAAAAAAGGATCTATTCCAAAAGGATTGCTGGGTTTTTGAGGAAGGTTTTTTTGTTTATCTGTCACCTTCACTTCAATCGCTTTGGTAGGGTAAATTTTTCCATTCACTCGAACAGAAAAAGGACCTATTAAAAACCGGCCTTTTTTGTGAGCTTGTAATTCATAATGATACTCAACCGTTTGAGTTTTATCCATACGACCATTAACAATATGAACAGAACTTTTAGAACTAGACCAATCATTAATAATGTCAAAATTTTTAAGAGACTGGAGATTTAAAACATCAACACCTTGAGGTTTTTTATCTTCATATTGAACAGCAATTGTAAAAGTTAAAGATTGATTTAAAGCAATGCGGGAAGCGTTTGTGCTTGAAAAAACAGACACTCCATAAGATTGAAAACTCCATAAAAAAACAATAAGAAATTTCAATTACCAATCCTTCCCATCTTTATCTCCGTACTGACTTTTCTTTTGAAAAGTTTTTGCCCGTACTTCTGTTTCATTTTGCTCTATCGCTTTTAATATAAACTCTGCTTGTTTTTGAGTTAAACCTTCTACGGGTTCCTCCGCATTGCTAGTGTCCAAGTTTTCCTTTTGTTTTTCAACTTGATTTTGATCTGAAGAAGAATTTTTTGAAGAATCTTCAGCATCTTCTTTAGAATTTTGTGAATTATCTTGGTTTGAATCTTCTTTAGAGCTTCCTTTCTCTTTTTTTGAAGAGTCATCATCTTCGTCTTGTTTTTGCTTATCTTGAGATGATGAGTTTTTTTGTTTTTGAAATAATAATTCTATATTCTCTTTGATTTCTTTTTGTTTTAAACCAAACTCTAAAGCTTCTTGATAATTGTGAAGAGCTTTTGGAATATCTCCTAAGCGGCCCTGCAATTCCCCTTGATTGAAATAAGAAAAAAACTGAGGAGCATCTTTGAATTGAGAAGAAACAACTTGATAAGCTTGTAAAGATTTTAGGGATTGTTGATTCGCATCATAAGCTAAAGCCACATTTAAATGCGACCAAGGGTTTAAAGATTTTTTTTCTAAATCTTTAAAAAAATATAAAAGAGCCTCTTGAGGTTTTTTATTTTTAAGAGCATGCACTCCTTTAAAATTAAACTGAGGAAATAGCACATAAAAATAAAAGAGAATTAAAGATCCAGCCATTACCAAAGGATATACGAGTAAAACTCCATCTGATAAGCGCAGTAAAGCTTGTTTTTTCATGCTTCTCCTTGCTCCCTATCTTGAGAAGATCGATCTTTTAAAAACAATTCTAAAAAAGCCAGGATCAAACCCACAATTAAAAACCAAAAATACATTTCTTTATTTTTAATAAAAGAAGAAGTTTCAAAAACTGTTTTTTCCAGCTGATTGATACTTTTTTTGAGTTTAGGAATGGCTGTTCCCCCATAAGTCACATGATAATAAGCTCCTTGACCTAGTTTTGCAAAGTTTTTCAAATCTTCATCATTGAGTTGACTGATAATTAATTCGCCTTTTAAATCTTTTTTATATTCTAAAACTTTTCCATTTTGATCTTTAACAGGTATCACTCCTCCTTTTTCTGTTCCAAAAGACAGAGTAAAAACTCTGACATTATCTTTGAGTAATTTTTGAATCCTCTCTTTAGATTTAGAAGAATGATCCTCGCCATCGGAAGCAATCAAAGCGACTTTAACAGAGGTTTGATTTTTAGATTCACGAAGTCCTTCAAAAGCTTGTTCCGCATAATAAAAAGCTTGGCTAAAATCCGTTCCTTGATGACTGAAATAATCAGGAGATAAATCTTTGAGATAAGATTTAATAGCCGATAAATCTTGAGTAAAAGGAGAAATCAAAACCGCTGATTTAGCAAAAGCAATTAAAGCCACTTGATCTCCTTGAGATAAATCTAAAAAACGATTGAGTTCTTGTTTCATAAAAGCCAGTCGACTCGGTTTAACATCTTCTGCTAACATGCTTTGAGAAACATCCACCATTAAAGCAATAGACACTCCCGCTCTTTTTAAATCTACTTTTTCTCCCAAGATTTGAGGACGAGCTAAAGCAACAATAAAAAAAGCTAAAGCCAGAAGCTTTAATAATATTTTAAAATGTCGTTTTTTTTGTGAAATCAAACTTGTTAAAAAATCTTTTTTTTGACCTAACCATTTTTTAAGTTTTCGATCTCTAATGCGAACTTGAATCACATAAATCAATCCAAAAAAAAGAAGAACAAGTAACCAACTTAAATACTCTGGATTTGCAAAAAACATTTACACTCCCCTAAAAAATAAAGACAAAGATAAAAATAAAGATACAGCATAAAAAATAATTCCTATTTTTAAAAAATAAGAAAAGTGTTCTTTGTACTCCATCCATTTATGAACTTGAATATCTTGTTTTTCTAATTCATTAATACGATTAAAAATATTTTGCAAACTTGTTAAATTTTTTGCCATAAAAAATTCACCCTTTGTTTGTTCTGCCATTTTTTTCATGAGTTTTTTATTGATGCGACTATTGACATAAGCCCGTTGTCTGATTTTTCTTCCATAAGCATCTTTGGTTTCAAAAACAATAGAATCTTTTCCACCAACACTTCCTAAACCCACGGTGTAAACTTTAATTTTATTTTTTCTAACAATTTTTAAAGCGGTTTCTGGATCTATAAAACCAGTGTTGTTTTCTCCATCTGTTAAAAAAACAATCACTCGACTCTCAGGAGAGGAATGCTTTAAACGAACCGCCGCATTCGCCAAAGCTACACCTATCGCTGTTCCTTGTCGAATTTCAGAAATAGATTGAACTTCCGCGAGGTTTTTCAAAACCAAATCATAATCTAGGGTTAAAGGAACTTTTGTAAAAGACTCTCCTGAAAAAAGAATCAAACCAATACGATCTGAAACTCGTCCTTGAATAAAATTAGAAACCACTTTTTTAGCAGCTTCTAATCGAGTCAATCCTCTTCCCATATCTTTGACCAACATGCTTAAAGAGACATCCATAACAATCATAATATCTATCCCTTTAACATTTTGCTCGGATTGCTCTTTGATGGTTTGAGGGCGAGCTAAAGCTACAATAACAAATAACAAAGCCAGAATTTTTAAAATTTTAGGAAGAGGAGATAAAGACTCCCTTAAAGAAAAATAATTTTTAGGAAGCGCCTCTAAAAAACTATAACGAAAAGATGCCTGTTTTTTGTTTTTAAAAAATAAAAAATAGCATGCAAAAAGAAATAAAGGAATGATGAGTAAAAAGGCATAAGAAAAAGCAAAAGTCATAACTTTACTTCCTGCTCTAACAAAAAGACAAATTCTTTAGAGTTTTTTTCGAGTTGAAAACTCGCTGGTGTTAATTTTTTAGATTTCAAATCTCTAAACTCTTTTAAGATTTCATAAATTTTATAATCATATTTTTTAAATACAGCGGGATGGTATTTTTTAATTTGCTTTAAAACAGTGCTTGGTTTTTTTTGAACAGCAGAAATATAAAATAAATTTTCTAAAAAAGTTTGAAATAAAATCTCTAAATCTAAAATATAATTTTTAGATTGAGGATCTAATTTTCGAAAAGCTTTAATAAAAATTTGACTCGGACGATTGTTTTTTTGTCTTTGAGAAATTTTTTCTATCAGTGTTTTTCTTTTAAAAAAACGGATCACCAAATGTATCACTATTGATACAAATAAAACGAAAGTGAATCCACATAATGAAAAATACCAAACAGAAATGGATTCTCTAAAAGGGCCAAAGGGGCCATGAGCTTTGGTTTCTTGATTTTGTTTTAAAACGGAATCCACTTGAAAGGATATATTTTTAACAACAAAACTACTAACGCCATCTGTGATGGTCAAAGAGCCTTGAAAAGATCCCGATTTATAAGGAGCCACTTCTAATTGAACTTTAGCATCCTCAACAGCTTCTATTTTTAAAATTTTTAAACGATGTTCATCTTCTTTTTTAGGAAAGACAATATGGACGGGTTTATCCTTTAAATTTTTTGCCACCTCTCCCTTGCAAAACATTTGAAGTTTTGTGCCTACTGTAATTTTTTCAGGAGAATTTTTTAATTCACAGGTCCAAGTTTTCATCTTGTTTGTGCAACCGTCTTATGCCCTTGCGCTCTTTTTTGAAAAAATTGTATAAAAGGTTCGTAAATATCCTTGCTCGTATCTATAAAAATAGGTTCTACTTTAGATCGAATCAACTCTTTAGTTCGATTTCGCAAAGCCTCTTCCATAATTTTTTTATAGTGTTTTTGAAAAAACGCAGATGAAAAATCAACGGTTTTGGTTTGTCCTGTTTCTAAATCTTCAACATCCACAAGGCCTAAAGGTGGAATCTCTTTTTCAAAAGGATCTGAAATCACAACACTAATAACATCATTTCGATTCGTTAAAGATCTCAAATCATTTCCAAAAGAAAAAGACCATAAAAAATCACTGTACAAAAAGATATGACTCCTTTTTTTTAAAACTTTTCTTAAAAAACTAGATGCTAAACGAACTCCTTCTTGAGAGCTTTTTTTAGTCGGTCTTTTTTTACAAATCTCTCGAACAATACGAAGGATATGGTGATATCCTTTTTTAGGGGGAAGATACACATCGACATCTTCTGAAAACATAAGCAAGCCTACTGAATCTCGATTTTTTTGAGCACAAAAAGCAACCAAAGCGGTTAATAAATTTAAAGCCTCTAACTTTGATTGGCGGCCCACTCCAAAATCTAAAGAGGAGCTTGCGTCCACAACTAAAACAATTTCTGTTTCTCGATCTTCTTCAAAAGTTTTAACAATAGTTCGAGACATTTTCGCTGTTACATTCCAAGAAATAGCTCTCACATCATCTCCTGGGACATACTCTCTAAAATCTGAAAAAATCATTCCTTGCCCTTTAAAAGCAGAACGATACTGACCAGAAAACAAATGATTCACTTTTCGTCTTAAGCGAATATCAATTTGTCTGACTTTTTTAATGAGCTCTTTATCTAACTCTATCTTCAATTTTCTAAAACCTCTATATTTTTAAGTAAGATTTTAATCACTTCATCAGAAGTAACACCTTCTGCTTGCGCTTCATAAGATAAAATCAAACGATGTCTTAATAAAGGAAGTGCAACGGATTTAATATCATTAATAGAAACATAATCTCTTCCTTCAAAAAAGGCTCTAGCCCGAGCGGCTTTTGGAAAATAAACCGTCGCTCTTGGAGAAGCCCCAACTTCAATCCATTCTTTTAATTCAGGAAGTCCATACTCTTTAGGTTCGCGAGTGGCTAAAACAATATCAATAATATATTTTTTTATTTTTTCATCGACATAAATACTTTCCATAGATTTTTGAATTTTTAAAATCTCATTTTGTGTAAAAACGGTTTGTACTTTATGAGCTTGCTCTTGAGAGCTACGATTTAAAATCATCATCTCTTCTTGTTCTTTAGGATAATCCACTTTGACTTGAAATAAAAATCGATCTCTTTGAGCTTCTGGTAAAATAAAAGTTCCCTCTTGCTCAATAGGATTTTGAGTGGCTAATACTAAAAAAGGATCTGGCAAAGGATAACTGACATCTCCAATGGTCACTTGCTTTTCCCCCATCGCTTCTAAAAGAGCGCTTTGCACTTTTGCAGGAGCGCGATTGATCTCATCGGCTAATAAAATATTTGTGAACACAGGTCCTTTTTTCGCTGTGAATTTTTGAGTCGTCGCATTGAAGACCATGGTTCCAATAATATCTGTAGGAAGTAAATCAGGTGTAAATTGCACTCTTTGAAATTGTAAAGACACGGCTTGAGCCACTGTGGAAATAGATAGCGTTTTCGCCAAGCCAGGAAGCCCCTCAATGAGAATATGCCCTCCCGTAAAAAGCCCTGTTAAAATTCCTTGGATCATCTCTTGTTGACCAACAACGACCTTGCCAATTTCTTTAAAAAGAATATGAACTTTACGATGCTCTTCATTTTGAAAAGAAGAAGTGGTTTGCGTTTCTGTCATAAAAAAAGCTCCTTTTTTTGCAATCTCATTTGTTTTTTTCTTGTTAAATAAGAGGCTATTATATAATCTGCTTTCTTTAAAGTAAAAAAATAATTTCCTATGGGTATTTTATGATTTTTAAACCTATCTTACTTCTTTTCATCACTAACCTTGCTTTCAGTTGGCCTATTTTTGTTTTTTTAAAGGCTCCCTTTTTTATTCCTACAATCGCTGCTCTTTTAGTCTTTGATATTTATCTTTGTTTTTTTTATCCCAATCGGGTCTTAAAATTTTTTGATCTTCAACATTTCGCCCCTAATGATGCTTGGAAAGTCACTCCCCTCTTTGAAGAGCTAAAAAAAACTTCTTCATTGAATGTGCATATTTATAAAACAAAAAACCCCTTCCCTTTAAGTTTTTGTTTTGGAAGCCCTAAATCTTATCATATTGTTTTATCAGAAGATCTTTTAGAGACTTTTTCCAATGAAGATCTGCGAGATTTGCTCACTTATTATTTTGTAAGTTGCTCCCAAAAAGGGAGGTTTTCTCTAACTCTTTTAAGCGGAATTCTCCATAGTATGGATCGTTTTTTTTGGGTCCTTACTTTTCCTTTCAAAGGATTTAAACCCAGATCCTTAAATTCTGTTTTAATAGGCTTTCTTTTCTTTTTTAAATGGTTTACCAGATCGCTTTTTTTTAAATGGGATACTTTTGCAAAAACAAAAATTGAGAAAAAAAGATGGGCTTTTTTTGTCTGGAAAATCGATTCCCTTTATCAGCTTGAAAAAAGAGATTTTCCTATTGCTTTAGCGCCTTTGTGTTTGACGAACCCCTTGACGAATCTCAAAGGAGAGTGTTATATTGCTCTTCAACCAAAAGTCAGGTTAAGAGTTGAAAAATTAATTGATTCTTATCCTCCTTAAAAGTGGTTTTTTATGGAAAACAAAGACTCTGAAAAATTTTTAGAACCTAGCTTTTCTTCTCTAGTGATTTCAATGGCGACTAGTACCGTTTTAAAAATGGGTTTAGACCCTAGCTCTAAAGAAGAAAAAGATTTAAAAGTGGCTCGCTACAATATTGATCTCTTAGAAATTCTTCAAGAAAAAACCAAAAATAATCTGTCTCCAGAAGAAAATCAACTTCTGGAAAACTGTCTCAAGGATTTGAAATTTCACTTTATACAATTAAATAAGGGAGAAGAAAAAGGAGAAGAAAAAAAATGAAACCTGTTTTATTGCTTTTTTTGTTTTTTCTAACACCTTTTAGTTTTGGTGTTGATCTCAGCAAATCTTTTATTAAATTAGCTCAAAAAGTTCAGCCCAGTGTTGTTAATATTTCCACTTTAAAACGAAAAGGGAAAAACTTTATACAACTGGCTCCTGGGTTTTACATTCCTCATCAAACTCCCAAACAAATGGGTTCTGGATCTGGTTTTATTATTAGCAAAGATGGATTGATAGTTACCAATGCTCATGTCGTTAAAGGCTCTGACACCATTCAAGTGCAACTTGCTCATGATAAAAAACTTTATACGGCTAAAATTTTAGGGAAAGATCAACTCAGTGATATTGCTCTTTTAAAAATTAATATCAAAAAAAGATTAACGCCTGTGATTTTTGGAGATAGTGAAAAACTTCAGGTGGGCGAATGGGTCGCTGCTATTGGAAATCCTCATGGTTATGGTCACACAATGACGAAAGGAATTATTTCTGCCGTCAAAAGAGAAATTGATGAATTAAATTTATTTCCTCTTTTACAAACCGATGCGAGCATTAATCCTGGAAATTCTGGTGGACCTCTTATGAATTTAAAAGGAGAGGTTATTGGTGTTAACAATGCCATTGCTGCTGGAGCGAATGGAATTAGTTTTGCTATTCCTATTAACAATGTCAAAACGGTTTTAAAAGATTTACAAAATTATGGTTATGTACGAAGAGGTTTTATTGGAGTTCAGTTCCAACCCAGTTTAAACGGAGCTTTTATTAAAGATATTGTTAAAGGCGGACCTGCAGATCGTGCGGGATTAAAAGTGGGAGATATCATTATAGAATTTAATAATAAACCTATTAAAAAATCACGAGACCTGCCAAAAATTGTAGATAAAACTCCTGTCGGAAAAAAAACAAAAGTTATTGTTTTAAGAAATAAAAAGAAAAAAACTTTTTCTATTGCTCCTAAAATTCTTGCTCCTAATGGAATAACACTTTCTAAAAATCCGAAAAAAAATCCTAAAGGAATTAATATTGCTAAGATTGGATTTGGAGTTGCTAAGCCAACCCCTCAACTCTTAAAGCGATTTGGTCTTCCTCGTTTAAGTGCGAGTCACCCTATTGTCACTCATGTAGAAAATCGATCTTTAGCAGATTGGTCAGGATTACAAATTGGAGATTACATTGCTCAAGTCAATGGGCAACCAAGCACTTCTGTTCAAAAATTACAAACAACTCTTAACAACAAAGGAGAGCATCTTATTCAGGTTTTAAGATACCATAAAGCTTATGATCAATATTTAGCCTTTATGATAAAACTGAAAGTATAAGATGAACAACTATGAAAATTACAAATGTCAAAATTAATTTAATGCCTCATCAAGATCCTCTAAAAGCTTTTGCAAGCATCACTATTGATGATTGTTTTGTGGTTCATGATTTAAGAGTGATTAAAACGGAAAATAAACTTTTTGTAGCGATGCCTAGTAAAAAAATTAAAGACGAACCTGGTGGAAAAAACATCCATAAAGATATAGCTCATCCTATCAATCAAACAACAAGACAAGATATTGAAAAAGCAGTGATAGAAGAATATCATAATATCATTAAACAAATGTCCGAATAAAAAGATTGATTTTCTATTCAAAATTAGAGATATTTTTTACAGCTTATTGGGGCGTCGACAAGTGGTAAGTCAACAGATTTTGATTCTGTCATTCGCAGGTTCGAATCCTGCCGCCCCATCCATAAAGCACAAATTGCCAATTTTAACATACTAAAATCACTAAAACATTAACAAAATTAAACACTTAGAGGAGAATAAGTCTACTAAATGTAAGTCCTATTAAGTCACGCTAAGTAATCGATAAAAGTGGTAGTTTCCAAGGGTTTTGCCATTTGAAAATTTGTAAGAATGGAATAGTGATGGAAGCCAAAATGGAACTTTGGGGTGTTGTAGAATCACGCTCAAGGAATGGTAAATAAAGAGATTCTTTCTTCTAAAAAAGTAAATTAATCTCAATTATCTACGAGCTC
>JBPCUO010000092.1:0-6379 GCA_051011135.1 Bdellovibrionales bacterium | reverse complement strand
AGTCGAAGAATCGACTCCTTCAAAGACTGATCTTCAATTTGAAAGTTCCACTCAAGAACAAGATACTGGCCCAAAAATCATGAGAGTCAAAAAAAGAGACGATTCTTATGAGGCTGTTGATGTCAATAAAATCATTAATGTCGTTTTGGCTTGCTCTTCAGGGCTTTCCGAAGTGGATCCTATGAGAGTTGCCACTAAAGTAATTAGTGGTTTGTATGACGGAACAAGCACGCAAGAATTAGATCGGCTTTGTATTCGAACTTCTTCTTTGTTAATTGCAGAAGATCCTGATTACTCGAAACTTTCCGCTCGTCTTCTTGCTCGATACATTCAAGAAGAAGTCGAAAATCAAGGTATCAACAATTTTTTTGCTTGTGTTAAAAAAGCCTACAAATCAGGTCTTATCAGCAAGGAAAAATATGACTTTATTAGAGAACATAAAGAAGCTTTAAATATTATCATTGATAAATCGAGAACTAAAAAATTTGAATATTTTGGTTTGCGAACTATTTATGATCGTTATCTTTTAAAAGATCCAGAAACAAGACAAGTGGTTGAAACTCCTCAGTACTTTTTTCTTCGTGTTGCTTGTGGATTATCAGACAGTTTTAAATCTGTTAAAGAATTTTACGAATTGATTTCTAATTTAGATTATATGCCGAGCTCCCCTACTTTATTTAATTCAGCATCGAATCGCTCTCAATTGTCTTCTTGTTACTTGTTAGATTCTCCTAAGGATGATCTCACAGCCATTTATGACAAATACAAAGATGTGGCTTTACTTTCTAAATTTGCAGGAGGTATTGGTCTTTCTTTTTCTAGAGTGAGAAGTCGTGGCTCTCTTATTAAGGGAACCAATGGGCAATCTAATGGTATTATTCCCTTTTTAAAAACTTTGGATTCTTCTGTAGCGGCTGTCAATCAAGGTGGCCGAAGAAAAGGAGCCGCTTGTATCTACCTAGAAACTTGGCACAATGACATTGTTTCTTTTTTAGAATTAAGAAACAACACAGGAGATGAGCAACAAAGAACGCATAATTTAAATACTGCTAATTGGATTCCTGATCTTTTTATGAAAAGAGTAGAACAAGATGAGCCTTGGTCTCTTTTTGATCCTAAAGATGTTCCTGAATTAATTGATAGTTATGGGGATGATTTTGAAAATCATTATTTAAAAGCAGAAAATGAAGGTCTTGCTAAAGATCAAATCTCTGCTAGAAAACTTTACGCTGCTATGATGAAAACTCTTGCAGAAACTGGAAACGGTTGGATGAACTTTAAAGATCACTCTAATAAAAAAAGCAATCAAACTTTAAATCCAGAAAACCTAATTCATCTTTCTAATCTTTGCACAGAGATACTAGAGGTTACTTCTGATAAAGAAACAGCGGTTTGTAATTTAGGATCCATTAATATTGGAAATTATTATGATGATATTACTAAAGAAGTGAACTGGGATAAGTTATCTAAAAATGTAAGAACAGCGGTTACTTTTTTAGATAAAGTTATTAATATCAATTTTTACCCTATAGGAACTGCTAAAAAATCCAACAAATCTTGGAGACCTGTGGGATTAGGCCTGATGGGCTTACAAGATTTATTTTTTAAAATGGAAATTCCTTTTGAAAGCGAGCAGGCTTTAAAGCTGACCGCTCGAATACAAGAAGAGATTTACTATCATGCTTTATCAACATCTTGTGATTTAGCAAAAAAATTAGAACCTCATGGAAACTTTAAAGAAACTCGAGCGGCTGAAGGTGTCTTACAATTTGATTTATGGGGGTTTGAACCCACAAATCAACAAAGATGGGATGAGTTAAAAAAGCGTATTAAAAAACAAGGTTTAAGAAATTCTCTTTTAATTGCTGTGGCCCCTACGGCAACGATTGCTTCTATTGTGGGAGCTTACGAAGCGATTGAGCCTCAACTATCTAATCTTTTTAAAAGGGAAACTCTTTCTGGTGAGTTTATACAAATTAATAAATACCTGGTGAGATGTTTAAAAAAAGAAAATCTTTGGACCTCTTCGGTGCAAGATCAATTAAAAGCCAATAATGGTTCTATTCAAAACATTGAAGAGATTCCTCAAAGAATCAAAGACATTTTTAAAACAGTTTGGGAGATCTCTCAAAAATCATTAATTGATATGGCGATTTCTCGAGGACCTTTTATTGATCAAAGTCAGTCTTTAAATTTATTTGTGGAAAACCCCACTATTAATAAATTATCTAGCATGTATATGTATGCTTGGAAAAAAGGATTGAAAACATCTTATTATTTGAGATCACGGCCTGCAACAAACATTGCAAAAGTGACCGTAGATAATGCACAATCAAAAAGTAAGCCCATAGATCTTGAAAGTCCTGAGATTTGTGAATCTTGCCAATAGAAACTTTTAGATAAAAGTTAGGAGGACTGCTTTATGATTTTAGATCCAGGGTTAGAACTGACTTTAAGACCCATGAAATATCCTATTTTCTATGACATGTATAAAAACGGGATTAAAAATACATGGACAGTTGATGAAGTTGATTTTTCATCAGATGTTGTTGATTTAAATACTAAGTTAAATCCTAATGAAGTTTTTTTAATTAAAAGATTAGTCGCTTTTTTTGCAACAGGAGACACGATTGTTGGAAACAATTTAGTTTTAAATTTATACCAGCATATTAATTCTCCAGAAGCTCGTATGTATTTAGGGCGTCAGCTTTACGAAGAGATGCTTCATGTTCAGTTTTATCTGACTCTTTTAGACACTTACATTCCTGATTCTAATGAGAGAGCTAAAGCTTTTTCTGCGATCAATGATATTCCATCGATTAAAAGAAAAGCAGATTTTAGTTTTAAATGGATGGAACATATTTTTAAAGTAAAAACGCTAGATAACAGAGAGAAGAAAAAGTTATTTTTAAAAAACTTAGTTTGTTTTGCTGGAGCGATTGAGGGACTTTTCTTTTTTGCTGCTTTTGCTTATGTTTATTTTTTAAGATCAAAGGGATTGTTAAACGGTTTAGCTTCTGGAACGAATTGGGTTTTTCGAGATGAAAGTTGTCACATTGAGTTTGCTTATGCTGTGATTGACACCATTCGAGAAGAGGAGCCTTACTTATTTGATAGTGACTTTAACGACAACATTAAAGCCATGTTTCAAGAAGCCATTGAGTGTGAACTGGTTTTTGCTCAAGAGATTCTGGATCGAGGCGTTAGCGGATTAAGTTTTAAAGATATGAAGGCTTATTTAGAATACATTGCTGACAGCCGATTAGAAAGATTAAACATCCCTAAGCAATATAAATCTAAAAATCCATTTGATTTTATGAAGCTTCAAGACACAGAAGAACTTACCAACTTTTTTGAAAGACGAGTTTCTGCTTACCAAAAAGGTATTACGGGTAATGTCTCTTTTGATGAAAATTTTTAAAGATATTATCTATTAAAATCCATTCATAAATTAAAAAATAAAATTAATAAGGAAGTATTAGCGATTAGAAATAGCGGCATTAGAAAGGGTCATAACAGCTGCGGGGATTAGAAAAAGATTTGCTGTTAAACTAACTCCCATAAATATCCAATAGTACAATTCGTATCGATTGGATCTTTCCACTAAACTTGCATTTATAATACAATCAGTAATTGCTATTTTAGATTTTGAAATTCCGTAATCTGCATGAACTTTGTTACAAAAGTTTTTAATCTTTTTAGAATTTCTATTATGTTTGCTGTAAACATCATCTAAAGAAACGCAGCCTATTTGAAAAATAAGCAAACAAGAAAATAAAATTCGTAACCAACGAAACATAAAAATATTATAGATCATGGGTATAAAAATTTATATTCATTTAATAGAAATGAATATTTCAAGACCTTTGTCTCTATAAACTAAAGCCTTTTGGTTCTTTTTTGTAAATAAAATAAGTGTAAGTAAAAGTTATGACAATTAAAATACCAACACTTAACCATTGGCCTCTTGTTAAAGATAAAAATTGATAACCAATATCAGCATCAGGCATTCTAAAAAATTCTGTAAAAATACGGCCCAATAAATAAGACATAACCCAAAATAAAGAAACAAGCCCAGCTTTTCTCGGCTTTAACCAAATCAAACATAAAATTAAAAAAGGAATCAAACCTCCAAAAAATGCTTGGTAAAATTGAGAAGGATGGCGGACTGATAATAAAGGCTCTAATAAAGATCTCACATGAACTTCGTTAGACATATCCACTATCAAGCTACATAGATAAGAAACCTTAGCTTTGTAATTGGGTTCAAAAATAGATCTTTGAACCCAGTCTGCCCATACAACAGATTCAGGAATGGAAAGACTCAAATTAGAAAGACTTTTTAAAGAAGGAAGAACTTGCTTTAAAGAAATCAATTGCTCTTGATACTCCCCCGGTCTTTGAGTCCATAAAAAAAGTTCAGTTGGAAACCTAACTCCTAACCAGGCCTTTGTTTCAATCACTCTTCCAAAAAGCTCTCCATTAATAAAGTTAGCAATCCGACCAAAAAATAAACCAACAGATCCACCTAAGGTCGCTAAATCCATCAAAGTGTAAAAAGAAATTTTATGAAATCGTCCATAAAACCATAAAGAAACAATTAATCCTAAAATTCCACCATGACTCGACATGCCCCCTTGATGAAATTTTAAAATTCCCCAAAAAGGAAAAGAAGCATCAAAACTCATAAATAAATCAGGGCTGTAAAATAAGCCATACCCTAAGCGACCACCCAAAACAGCCCCTATTCCTCCATAAGTAACAATATCAATAACTTTCACTTCAGGGATAAGGAGACGACCTCTTCTTATAAAGTAAATGGCTAAAAAATAAGCCCCTACAATTCCAAAAATATAGGCCAAGGAATACCAACGCAAACCAAAGTTTCCTATAATGTGTATTAAAAAAGGATCTAACTGATGATAGTATAGCCAATGAACCATAGTATTAAATTACTATCTCAGTTTTATAAAAACAAGTAGAGGTCTATGAATATTCTTTTAGCAAGCCAATCTCCCAATAGAAAAAGACTTTTAACACAAGCGGGAATCCCCTTTGAAAGCTTTGCACCCAATATTGATGAGCATCAATACATTAATGATCAAGACCCACCAGAAGCCATTTGTCTTAAAATCGCACAAAAAAAAGCCCAAAAAGCCATCGAGAAACACCCTAACTCCCTGATCATTGCCTCAGACCAAATGGCCTATCTCAATAAAAGCTTTTATGGAAAAGCTTTAACCCCTCAAAAAGCCTGCCAAAATCTCTCACAACTTCAAGGGCAAACTCATCGACTCATCACAAGCCTATACATGCATTACAAAGGTGAAACATTTACTCACAACTCTATCAATGAAATGAGCATGAGACCACTCACTCAAAAACAAATTGAAAACTATGTCCAGCTTGATCAACCCCTACACTGCGCAGGCTCTTACCATATTGAATCTTTAGGAATAGGTCTTTTTACAAAAATAAAAACAGAGGATTTTAATTCTATTATTGGGCTACCCTTAATTGTTTTGATCAATCAATTGATGACTTGGGGATATCCTTACTTATCTTCTTCTCGATAAGCCCAAGCTTCTACTTCAACAAGAACTGACTTTGGTAAAGCAGAGACTTCAACGCAAGATCTTGCAGGGTGATGATTTTTAAAATAAGTTCCATACACTTTATTAAAGTCTTCAAAGTTTTTTAAATCTGTTAAAAAGACTAGAGTTTTTACAACATGCTGAAAGTTCATACCTTTTGAATTAAGGACCGCTTTTATATTTTCTAAAACTTGCTCCGTTTGTGATGTAACATCTTCTCCAACGATTTCAGCGGTTTTAGAATCGAGTGGAATTTGTCCTGAACAAACCAGCCAAGGCCCTACAGACATCGCTTGAGAATAAGGACCAATTGGTTTAGGAGCTTTAGAGGTATAAATAGGTTTTAACATTATTTATTGATAATCATTAAAATATATTTGCACTACATTTGGTAAAGATACTTCCTCATCTGAAGAAGATTGTATAAAAATTTTTGATAGGATAGTTAAATGATCGACTATTGTTTCATGATCTTCAACCATGCTTTCTGAAATATCTAATACAAAAGGAAACCTAACAGTTTGAAAACCTGTATGAGTTTCATTACTTAAAGCAAAACCTGAATGAGTTGCAAACAACAAAGATAATAGTAATAAATGTTTCATATTAATCCTCCTTTTTTTTGTTTTTCTTAGACTCTTTAATTAATGTTTTTAATCGGAAAAGAAAAGATTTTTTTTATTTGTAAGATTTTGTAAGTATTTTCAAACAGTTTTTTTACTTTTTATAGATTCAGTAACAGATTTTAAATAGGTTTTAATGTGCTTATTTTGCAGGGTTTCTTT
>JBPCUO010000091.1:0-2907 GCA_051011135.1 Bdellovibrionales bacterium | reverse complement strand
AAGATTTTTTGATTTTAAAGACTTCTATTGCAAAAACTCTTTATTTCTGAAAAAATGAAGAAGATGCCTTATAATAAATGAGGGAGAATTATGAAAATGATACTTAAAAATAAAAAAGGATTTTCACTGGTAGAACTTCTTGTGGTGGTTGCTATCATTGGAGTCTTATCAGGAATTGCAATACCTGCTTATCAAAATTATAAAAATGAAGGAATTGAACAAGGGATAAGAGCTAGTCTCAATAATGCCGCGAAAGCAGTTTTGATTTGTTTAACTCGAAATAATTCTGATGCTTGTGATACTACTACAGAATTAAAAGTATTTTGTAAAAATAAAGATAAAAGTGATTGTACTATAGGTAAGGGAGGAGCATCACCAAATGAAAAAATATGTGTGGGCATTGTTAATAACAAAAAAGCTTGTCTTCAAATTGATGCAGATAATGGTTTAATAGAAAAAATATGTGTAGAAGGAGAGACTGTGCCTGCTGGCAGCACTGTTTGTGGTGCTGATGCTGCTAATTATCAGGTTGTTTGTAATACTGACGGACTATGCAAGAAATAAACATAATGCATTTACCAAATATAAAATACTAAAGAGAGTGATTTGAAAGATAAAATAAAAAATTTAAACAATAAAATAAATACAAAAATAAAAAGCTTTATTTTTGTATCAGTCAAAAAGTTTTTAAGTTTTACACTTGTATCAGTCCAAAAATCCAAAAATTTTAAAAACCTATCAGTTCAACTTTTTTCAAAATTAAAAAATTTTAGCTTTAGAGTTGTTTTAAAATCTAAAAATCTTATTATTAAAGTTCAGGAAAATCTATCCTCTGTAAAGTCTTCTCTAAAAAGCCGTATCAAAAAAAAAGAAAGCAATGATCAAGGCAGTAGCAAAGAAGACAATAATCAATCTTATAATAATCAAGGAGATAACAATGACCAGGGTTATTCCTTAATTGAATTTTTAATCACTCTAGGAATTGTTGCCGTTTTTGTAGTGGTCGCTCTTCCTGCTTATGAATCTTATCTTGTAAAAAAAGAAAAAACTAAGATAGAAAAAACCCTCCAGGAATTAGCAACAGCCGCTAGTGATTGTGTTGTAAAAAAAAAATTTGTTAAATGCGACACTCTTGAAGAGTTAAAATTAGAGCCACCTGAAGATCTTAAATTATATTATCACTCTAACTTTCATGGAAATCTTGCTTATAACTTCAAGCATGGTGGGCTTTGCGCTTACATCTCTGGAGATTATTATGTGGGTTGTGTAAAAATTCATGAAAACAAAGAAGTCATTGTCAAAGTCTTTGAGGGCGGAGCAGGAGATTTTATTTCCGATCATGGCCTCTGCAGCGAACAAAGATTAGAAGATGGTTATCTTCTCTGTGAATAGAATAGAAGTATAAACAGTTTTATACTTCTATAAGTCAAAAAAATTACACTTCTATCAATCCAACTAACAAAAACTTCAAAAACCATAAAAAAATAAAAAGTTTTATTTTTTTATAAATCAAAATAAGTTCAGTTTTATAATTTTATCAGTCCAAATTTTAAAATTTTTTATTTTTTAGAAGGATTTGTTTTCCCAGAATCTTTTTTCTTCTCAGCAGGATTAGCTTTTTCAGTTTCAACTTGAGGCAAGTTTTTAGACATCAAATCACTTTCTTGATGAGATCCTTTATAAGATAAATAAATAGAAGTGCAGGCAAAAACAATAGCCAGCCATTTGGTTGCTTTGACTAAAAAGTTAGAAGCTCCACCCGCTCCAAAAAGAGATTGGCCAGAAGATCCGCCACCACCAAGCGCACCCAGAACTCCACCTTTAGGGTCTTGAAGCAAAATAAAAATCACAACAAAGACACAAGCCAGAAGATGAATAATAGAAACCATGTAAATCATAGGCTTATCTATAAACAAAAAATAAGAATTTGAAAAGAGAAAATTATAAAAGATCCCCAATCACATCCCAGGTTTTATGCAAATCTTCTTTGGAAATACAATAAGGGGGAAGAATATAAAGAATCCCACCTAGAGGTCTTAAAAAAACACCTTTTTCAAGAGCTTTTTGCATCCATTTTTCAGCCTGCAAGGATGCATAACCTTTTGAGTTTTGAGTTTCAATGGCTGCGACCAAGCCTTTGTATCTCACATCTTGAACTAAGGGATGATCCTTTAAAGATTGAGATCTCTCCTTATGGATCCCTTCAATCTCTCGCCATTTTTTCTCTAAAGCGGATTTCTTTTTTCGAAGAAGTTTTAAATTCGAAAGAGCAGCAGCACAAGAAATAGGATTTCCTGTAAAACTATGACCATGAAAAAAGGCTTTTTCTTTTTGAGGAGATAAAAAATCCTGATAAATCTCTTCCGTGCTTATCGTTAAAGCCAAAGGAAGAGTTCCCCCTGTTAAACCTTTAGACAGACACAGTAAATCGGGAGGAGTGGAGATTTGTTCTAAGGCAAAGGTCGTTCCTGTTCGTCCAAAACCAGTCATAATCTCATCAAAAATCAAATACGCTCCCGCTTGTTTTGTGAGTTTGCAAATATGTTCTAAAGCGTCTTTGGGCCACATTACCATTCCACCCGCTCCTTGAATCAAAGGCTCTATAATGACAGCGGCTAAATTTTTATGATGCTTCTCCAGTTTTCTTTCAAAATCCTCATAAAAACTTCTGGAAGTGTCAGTGCTGAGATGTCCTTGGTTGCAATACTCCATAGAAAATAAAAAAGGCTTATAAGGTTTTGTAAATAAACTAGGTGCACTAACACTCATCGCACCTACTGTGTCTCCATGATAGGAATGAGTGAAACTTAAAAATTTTTGTCTTTGAGTTTCTCCTTTTTGCGCCCAACTTTGTAAGGACATCTTTAAAGCCACCTCAACAGCGGTCGAACCATTGTCTGAAAAAAA
>JBPCUO010000090.1:0-3153 GCA_051011135.1 Bdellovibrionales bacterium | reverse complement strand
GGACTACCAATTGCTCCACCTATATCGCTAGTAAAAACAGGCATATAAATTTCAGCATGATTTTTTGATTCCAATATTTCTATAGTGCCTTTTTGGCCCATAGCTTTTAATTTCCCGTTAGGATAACCTACAAAAAACAATTTCTCTTTTGTTAAATCCACTTTTCTTCGAGGTTTTTTTATCGCTGGAGGGATATCACCTTTGATATTTAATAAAGCCAGATCATGAACCGGATCTAAAGCTTGAATACTTGTTATCTGAACATCTAATAATCGATCCTCTTGTAAAATCTCTATTTCAGATAAAGGATCAGAATCTATTTTACTAAAAAAATTATTTTTATTTAAAATATTTTCTACAGCATGAGAGTTAGTAGCAAGTATTCCATCTTCTAAAATAAAACCTGTTCCAATTTCATCTTTTATATATAGTTGCACAACAGAGTTTTTGACTTTCTCAACCTTTAAGGGAATATCTTCTTTAGCATAATTTTTAAAATCCTTAAGCACATCTGTTTCAGCATAAGAAAAAGAACCGCAAAGCAATACCATGGATACTGCAAAAACTTGTAATGCAAAATAAAAATTTAAAAAAATTCTTTTAAAAAGAAATCTCATTATTGATCTCCTTTATTAAAAGTTTTTTCTATATATTTACCAATGTCAGATATATACTTTTTATATTTTAATTTACTTAGATTATAGTATTGAGCTTCTCTATATCCTTTTTGAGCTGCTTGCTCAATATACTCAATTGCTTTTTTGTAGTCTTGAGATACTCCATCGCCATGATAGTACATTTTTCCTAATTGAAATATTGAATCAACATTTCCTTTTTGAGCAGCCTGTTCAAAATATTCAATTGCTTTTTTGTAGTCTTGAGGGGCTGCTTCACCATGATAGTATATTGTTCCTAATTCAAATATTGAATCAATATGTCCTTGTTGGGCAGCCTGTTCAAAATATTGAAAAGCTTTTTTATAATCTTGAGATACTGTTTCACCATAATAGTACATTTTTCCTAATTGAAATGATGAATAGGCAAGTCCTTGTTGAGCAGCTAGTTGAAACCATTTTAAAGATTCTTTATAGAATCCTAATTCTTGTTGAGCTAATACAAATCCTTTTTGAGCTGCCTGCTCTAACCACTTCATTCCTTCCTTATGGTTATTAAAATTCATATTATTAAAAGCGAATTGATATTGAGCATAGGTATCTCCTTTGATAGCTTCTTTTAAATGGAAATCTTCCATTTGTTTAAAACAATCTTTGATAGATATATTTTTAGAACACTGAACTCCATACTCAGCATTTCGAAGAGAAAATAGAGAATCATTATCAGAAAACATAACTTTTCTTTCTGAAATTGAAGCAGAATTTAATACTCCCATTATCTCTCCTTTTTGATTAATAATAGGGCTTCCACTTGCTCCAAATAGATAACCATCAGAAACAAGCATATGAACTTCTTCAATACGATCTTCTAATTCAAATATCTCTATAGGACCTTTTTGACCTATAGCTTTTAATTTACCATGAGGATAACCTACAAAAAACAATTTCTCTTTTGTTAAATCCACTTTTCTTTGAGGTTTTTTTATAGGTAAAGGAATTTCAGATCCTTTGATATTTAATAAAGCCAGGTCATAAACTGGATCTAAAGCTTGTATGCTTGTGACTTGAATATCTAATAATTGATCTTCTTGAAAAATTTTTATTTGATTAAAAGAACTCAGTTCATGTTCTGAAAGAACATGAACATTTGTTACAAGTATTCCATCTTCTAAAATAAAACCTGTTCCAATATAATCTTCTTGATTCAATCCTAAACGAACAACAGAGTTTTTGACTTCCTCAACCTCTAAAGGAATATCTTCTTTAACATAATTTTGAAAATCTTTAAGAATATCTTTTTCAGAATAAGAAAAAGAACCGCAAAGTAATCCCATTGATATTGCAAAAATTTGTAGTACAAAATAAAAATTTAAAAAAATATTTTTAAAAAGAAATCTCATTATTGATCTCCTTTATTAAAAATTTTTATACACTTTTTATTATTTTTTAATTTTTTTAAAAAATTTTGAGCTTCTTTATTTCCTGCTTGAGTCGCTTTCTTAAAATACTCAATTGCTTTTTTAAAATCTTGAGGTGCTACTTCACCTTCGTAATATATAACCCCTAATTGATACATCAAATGGGCATCTCCTTTTTTAGCTGCCTGCTCAAGCCATTTCAAAGCTTTTTTATATTTTTTATATATAAAAAATTTATAACCTATTTCACTTTGAGCTAATACAAATCCTTTTTGATCTGCCCGCTCTAACCACTTCATTCCTTCCTTATGGTTAAAATATTCCTCTATAAAATATAAACCTAGTGTATATTGAGCATAGGTATCTCCTTTGAGAGCTTCTTTTATATGAAAATCTTCCATTTGTTGAAAACAGTTTTTAATAGATGTACTTTTAGAGCACTGAACTCCATACTCAGCATTTTGAAGAGAAAATAGAGAATCGCTATAAGAAAATATACTATTATTTCCTGAAGCAGAATGAGATACTCCCATTATCTCTCCTTTTTGATTAACAATAGGGCTACCACTTGCTCCATATGTATCATTAGTAGAAATAGGCATACGAGCTTCCGATTCAAACATTTTTATAGGGCCTTTTTGACCTATAGTTTTTAATTTTCTATTAGGATAACCTACTAAAAATAACTTATCTTTTGTGAAATCCACTTCTCCTCGAGCTTTTTTTATGGGTGGAGGGATTTCAGATCCTTTGATATTTAATAAAGCCAGATCATGAACTGGATCTAAAGCTTGAATACTTGTGACTTGAATATCTAAGAATTGACCTTCTTGTGAAATCTCTATATGAGATAAAGATTTAAAATTTATTTTACTAAAAAAATTATTTTTATTTAAAATACTTTCTACAACATGAACATTAGTTACAAGCAATCCATCTTCTAAAATAAAACCTGTTCCTCTGTAACCTTTTATATGCAACATTACAACAGAATTTTTGACTTCCTCAACATCGGAAGGGATATTTTCTTGAGCAATATCTTTTTCAGAATAAGAAAAAGAACCGCAAAGTAATCCCATTGATATTGCAAAAATTTGTAGTACAAAATAAAAATTTAAAAA
>JBPCUO010000089.1:0-14830 GCA_051011135.1 Bdellovibrionales bacterium | reverse complement strand
TAATCGATGAGCAAGTTTAGGGCTTGATTCAGAAAACATCTTTACAGGACCTGTGCTCATACCAAACGAGCCTGCGAGAATCGCAGCCGACATTACTAAAATCAAAAAATATTCTAAAGCCATTAAAAATCTCTAGTTTCCTGGCTTAACAGCATTAACTTGGCCTTTTAGATCTTCAACTTTTTCTGTCACCATCTTTGTAATAGGTTCTTTAAGAACCATGATCATTCCTACTACTACTACAATCATTAAAATATATTCTGTAGCTCCCTGACCTGATTCGTCTTTCCAAATTTTTAAAAAAGTCTTTTTCATCCTGCCTCCTTTTAAAAGATTTTCTAATATTATTATCGGTTATTTCAAAAAAAATCTTAATGCTTTTCCTTAGAAAATTCATTTTTCTAGACCTTTCTGCCGAAGAATCTCTTTAGTATGTTTAAAAATTGGTCTCAAAAGAAGCATTTATCCTCCTCAGGGCAAGCCACTGTTGAGTATATTTTACTCTTAGTTATAGTGGTCCTTCTTGCTCGTTTTGTTTTAAGCCCTCTTGGAGAGGGTGTTAAACAATACTCAGGAGCCCTTGTTGGGCCTGGGGGTTATTATTCTTGTTTAATGGAGCATGGAGGAGTTCCTGGGCATGATGATATTGAAGATGTAGCCACTGGAGAAAAATTAGATTGTGGTGAAAGCAAGCTGAAAGCTTCCGCCGGTTGGAATTCTGAATTAGGATCTATTGAACCTGGGTTGCAAAAAGCCTCTTCAGCTTCTGATCATTCAGACTCTTCTAAAAACGAGGCATCCAAAGAGAAAAAAACAAAGGATCCTTCGTCTTCTCCTCAACAAATTAGTAATTCTTCTTCCAAAAGGGGAAGTAAAAGAGGCTCAAGTGCTGGAGGCGATAGCTCCTCAAACCTTAAGGCTGCAAGCTCTACCAAAATTAAAAGAAAAAAAAGAATTAGAAAAACTAAACGGGCTTTTAAAGAGGAGTATAAAAAACCCAGCACTAAAACCGGCACTTCTGAGATTGAAGATTTCGGGAGCTCGAAAAAACGAACTGTCAGTGTCATCATCATTGATGCTGAAGAGGAAGAAGAGAAAAAAAGATCTTCTCTATTTCGATCTGAAAAAAAAGCAGCCCAACAAGCAGACGAAAAAACGAAAAAAAAGGGGCATCTTATTGCTAGCGCAAAAAGAGGTACCGATGGAAAAGCTTCAGAAATCGATGGCAAACTTCCCTTTGAAAAATTTTTAAAATACCTGATTATCCTTGCTATTCTTGTTGCGATTTTTCTGGTTGTCTTTTCTCAAGTTATGGAATTTCAAAATAGAGAATAATTTTTTTGATTTCTTTTTTTACTTGTAACTTCTAGCTTTTTTAAAGTATTTTAATCTTGAAATGAAAGTTGCTTTAGCTCAAACTCAAAATTTTGTAGGAGATTTTAAAACAAATTCCTCGAAAATTTTGCAGCTTATTAAACAAATAGGATCTCAAGTTGATCTCTTAGTTTTTCCAGAAGGAGGCTTGTTTTCTTACCCTCCTAAAGATTATTTATTTCGAAAAGATTTTTTTAAAATTCAAGATCAAGAGCTCCAAAAAATTCAAAAAAAAATTCCTCAAAGCCTTGGAGTTTTACTTCCTGCTTTTGTCAAACAAAAGGAGAGTCTCCAAAATGGAGTCTTCTTTTTAACAAAAAATAAAAAGCCTAGATTTTTTGCAAAAGCTTTTTTACCCAATGATGGTGTCTTTTATGAATCTCGATATTTTAAAGCAGGTTCTATAGAAAAAAATGTTTTCACTTGGAAAAATAAAAAAATCCAACTCCTTATTTGTGAAGATTTATGGCAAGCCAAAAAATTTAAATCACCAGATCTCTTGATTTGTATGAGCGCTTCTCCCTTCACTCATGAAAAACAAAAAGCAAGATTGAAGCGTCTAAAAACTCTTGTTGTTAAACATCGATGCCTCGGGTTTTATCTTAATCGAGTAGGCGGCCAAGATGATCTGATCTTTGATGGAGGAAGTTTTATTTTAAACAAACAGGGATCTTTAGTTGCTGAAGCCTCTTTTTTTCAAGAAGATTGCATCCTGTATGATTCTAAAAAAGCAGCTCCTTTTAAAAGAAAAGCTCTTTTGTCTAAAGAAGAAAAAACTCTTCAAGCTCTCAGCTTAGGAATTAAAAGTTTTTTTAATCAAGTGGGTTTTTCTCAAGCGCTTGTGGGATTAAGTGGTGGCATTGATTCGGCTTTAGTTTTTTATTTAGCAACTCAAGCTTTAGGGAGGGATAATGTGAAAGCATGTTTTCTTCCCTCTCCTTTTACGCAAAAACTAAGTTACAAAATCACTCAAGATTTTTGCTCCCAGCTAGGAGTTGATTTAACAAGGATAGATATTTCCTCCCTTTACGAGCTAGCTTTAAAAACCACTTTTAAAAATCAGGATTTCAAGAGATCTATTTCTTCTGAAAATATACAAGCTCGCATAAGGTCTTTGATTTTAATGGCTCAAGCCAATGAAAAAGATCTGCTTTTGTTAGGAACAGGAAACAAAAGTGAATTAGCAACAGGCTACAGCACCCTTTATGGAGATCTCTGTGGAGCTCTTCTTCCTATAGGAGATTTATGGAAAACAGAAGTTTATCAGCTGGCTCAATTTATCTCCAAAGAGCGGGGGATTTTTTCAAAACAATTGCTGGAGCGAGCTCCTAGCGCTGAATTAGCTCCTCATCAAAAAGACGAGGATCAACTTCTACCTTATCAGGAATTAGATCTTCTATTAAAAAAACTTTTACAGTTTAAGCCGCCACAAACTTCAAAAGAAAAAAAAGTCGCCCGCCTTTTACAACAAAGTGAATTTAAAAGAAAACAAGCTCCGCCATGTTTAAAACTGAGTGAAACCGCTTTTGGTGAAGGGCGAAGGATGCCCCTTGCTCATAAGTTCCCCCTATAAGAGCAAGTATTTAAAACAGGGAGATTTGTCCTTCCATAAAAGCTCTTGGAAATTTTAAAGGAGCTTTTCCAGAAAATTTAATCACTTGTTTGATATCTTCTGAAAAAGGAAGAGCTTCTAAAATTTTTAAAAAAAGATATCCGCAGTATTTAGCATCGGCTTCCGCTCTATGTAAATCTTTAACAGTAATTTTTAAATGGTTACATAAGGTGGAAAGCTTATAATTCACTAATCCAGCGAATACCTTTCGAGATAACTGACAAGTATCTATAACCATCCCTCTTGGAGCAACTTCTTGATGCTCCTCTATCACCCGTGATAAAAATTGAAAATCAAAAATTGCATTGTGAGCCACCATAAGCTGCGATCCACAAAACTCTGCAAACTCAGGAAGAATGTCTTTAATAGAAGGCTTTCCCTTTAACATAGCATCAGTAATTCCATGAATAGCAATTGCTTCTTCAGGAATAGGAGTATCTATAGACACTAGCGTTTGAAAGTGATCGAAAGGCTCTCCATTTTTAAATTTAATAGCCGCAATTTCTACAATATGATCTGCGTGACTTAAAGTCCCTGTTGTTTCTAAATCAAAACTTATAAATTCCATCCTGATAAAACTTTAAGAAACTCTCCCTCTTTTTTCAAAACTTAACATCGTGTCACTTAAAAATAAATCTCTCTATTTTCTAAAGTCTACAAGGTTTGTTTTAAAAGTTTTTTAGCTTGTAAAAGATAAGGATTTTTAGAAGAAGCTTGCTTTAAAAAAATCTTAAGGTGATAAGCGGCTTTTTTCTTTAATTTTTGATGCAGATATAATTGCGCTAAAAAAAAGTGAGCATTGTAATTTTTAGGACTGCATAAAGCTTCTTCATTAGAGCAAGTTTGAACGGCTCGTTTTAAAATTTTTTCGGATTCTTCATAATTTTTAATTTCCATTTCTGTTCTTCCTAAATAAAGAGACGAAAAACAATTTTCAGATTTAGGGACAGATAAAACTTCTTTAAACTCTCTTCGAGCCTGAAGAAAATCTGCCTGTTTGAAATGAGCCATACCTTTTAAAGCCATGACTTTTAAAGGATAGGGATAGGTTTGGTCTTTTTCTGCAACTTTAATTTGTTCTAAGGCTTTTTCAACATTTCCTATTTCTAAATAAGATCTTGCGAGAGTCACTCGCGCTTCTGTCACTTTTGAATTTTGCTTTAAAACTTTTTTAAGTTCTTGGATGGCCAAATGGTAATCTTTAATCGTGAAATAATTAACCGCTAGAGTGTATCGGATTAAAAAATTATTTTTATCCAGCTTAACTCCCTTTAAAAGATGCCTTAAGGCTCGGTTATGATCACATTTTTTAATTAAAGAAACTGAAATTTGATGATAATTTTCGGCCAATCGTTTTTTTTTAACATTCAATTGGCAAGAAGTAGATAGCGTTAACAGAAGAGTTAAAAAAAATTTTAGCATATTAATATTCGTTAGAATATCTCATCTGATGAAAAAAATAAAGAAAGTTCTCTTTTTGCGCTTTCTAAAGAATCACTTCCATGGATGGCGTTTTGTCCTAAACTATCTCCATACTCTGAGCGTAAAGTTCCCGCTTTTGCTTTTTGAGGATCTGTATCTCCCATAATTTCACGAACTTTTAAGCAGGCATCAGAACCTCTTAAAGCTAGCACAATAACAGCTCCGGAAGAAATAAAATCCACCAGCTCTTGAAAAAAAGGACGCTCCTGATGTTCTTGATAAAAAGTTTTACAAAGATCCTTCGATACTTTTATCATTTTTAAACCACAGACTTCGAGGCCTTCCTTTTGAAAGCGAGAAATAATAGCTCCCGCATGATTTTTTTCCATAGCATTAGGTTTTATTAATGCAAAAGTTGTTTCTTTCATCCCCATCTCCTTTATAAACTGTCTAGTATTTTTTTAGCTTCTTCGCCAAGATAAGCTGGGTTGTTAACGACCTGACATCCCGCTTGTTTTAAAGCTTTGTGCTTGCTTTCCACACCGCCAAGGCCACCGGTAATAATAGCTCCTGCATGTCCCATGCGACGACCTGGGGGAGCAGTTTGTCCTGCTACAAAGGCCACCACAGGTTTTTTAAATTCTGCCTGAATATACGCGGCCGCTTCTTCTTCTGTGACTCCTCCTATTTCGCCAATTAAAATAACAATTTTAGTTTCTTCATCTTCCTTAAAGAGTTTTAAAATATCAATAAAATCAGATCCTTTGACGGGATCTCCTCCAATACCTACACAAGAACTTTGCCCTAGATTTAAAGATGTTGTTTGCCAAACGGCTTCGTAAGTCAAGGTTCCAGAGCGAGACAAGACTCCTACTTTTCCTTTTTTATGAATGTATCCTGGCATAATTCCTATTTTACAAGCCTCTGGAGTTATCACTCCAGGGCAGTTAGGCCCAATCAATCGTGTTCTGCCGCCCTTTAAAACTTCTTTAACTCGAACCATATCTAAAATAGGAATTCCTTCTGTAATACAAACAACCAACTCTATTTCCGCCTCAATAGCCTCTATAATGGCCGAAGCCGCTATAGGAGCAGGAACATAAATCATAGAAGCGTTTGCTCTTGTTTCTTTTAGGGCTTCTTGAACTGTATTGAAAACAGGCTTATCAAGATGTGTTTGTCCTCCTTTTCCAGGAGTCACTCCTCCCACCAATTGAGTTCCATAGTCCAGAGATTGTTGACTATGAAAGGTCCCGTGTTTTCCCGTAAAACCCTGACAAATTAATCTTGTATTTTTATTAACTAAAATTGACATTTATTTTTTTGAAATCTCCACAACTTTTTGAGCGGCTTCCGCTAGGTTTTTTGCTGTTATTAAATTCAGATTAGACTCCTGTAACAACTTAAGCCCTTCTTTAGATTTTGTTCCTTCTAAACGAATTACAACAGGAACTTTTAATCCAATGGCTTGGCATGCTTTTATTAAACCCGAAGCGAGAACATCACATCTCATAATTCCACCGAAAATATTAACTAAAATTGCTTTTACTTCTTTAGATTTTAAAATAATTTCAAAAGCTTTTTTTACTTTTTGTTCATCAGCTCCTCCGCCAACATCTAAAAAATTAGCAGGAGAGCCTCCATAAGTTTTTATAATATCCATTGTGGCCATCGCTAAGCCTGCTCCATTCACCATGCAACCAATGTCTCCTTCTAATTCTATAAAAGACAATCCATATTCTAAAGCCTGACTTTCGCTTTCTTTTCTTTTTTGTGAACCATAAATTTTTGTCAAATCTTCATGACGATAAAGCGAGTTCTCATCAAAGCCTATCTTTCCATCCAAAGCAATAAGCCTGCCTTTTTTATCTTTTACTAAAGGATTAATTTCTAAAAGAGTTGCGTCTTTTTCCGTGAACAATTGATATAAATTTTTACACAAAGAAAACACTTGAGAGATCTCTTGTTTTTCAGACAAGCCCAAAAAAGTTCCAATAGACCAAGCTTGATAAGCTTGAAATCCCAGAAAAGGATGGATGGTTTCCATAAGAATTTTTTCAGGTTGTTTAGAGCTGACCTCTTCAATATCCACTCCTCCTTCAGGAGACACCATAAAAGAAATTCTAGAATTTTTAGGATTAACCAATAAAGAAAGGTAATATTCTTCCTCTATAGAACAAGCGGTTTCTATGAGGATTTTTTCAACCGGCTCTCCTTCAGAAGTTGTTTGAGCCGTTACTAAATTTTTACCTAATAAAGAAGATGCTACTTGTTCTAATTCCTCCAGGTCTTTAACAACTTTAACTCCACCTGCTTTACCTCGGCCTCCGGCTAAAACCTGTGCTTTAACAACCCATAAAGATCCGCCCAGTTGTTCTCCGGCTTTACGAGCCTCTTTAGCCGTGCCTGCCACTTGCGATTTTAATACAGGGATTTGATAAGCTTTAAACAAGTTTTTAGCTTGGTATTCTTGCACATTCATTTGAGAAGAGATTCCATGCTTGAAAGAGTATCTTGAACAGCCGCAACAGACTCTTGAAATTGTTTTTGTTCTTTTTCATTTAATGGAACTTCAATAATTTTTTCAAGACCTCGTCCGTTTAACTGACAAGGAACTCCTACAAAAATATCTTTTTGACCATATTCTCCCTGTAACAAAGCAGCACAAGGCAGAATACGATTTTGATCTTTTAAAATAGCTTCCACCATTTCAACAACAGAAGCGGAAGGAGCATAATAAGCAGAACCTGTTTGTAATAAGGAAACAATTTCTCCTCCTCCTTTTCGAGTTCGCTCAATTAATCTTGCTTGAGTCTCTTCATTCATTAACTGCGTTAAAGGAATTCCACCAACAGTACAAAAACGAACTAAAGGAACCATCGAATCTCCATGACCTCCTAACACCAAAGCAGAAATATCTTGCACAGAAACTCCCAATGCTTCGCTAATAAAGGTTTTAAATCTAGCAGTGTCTAAAACACCTGCCATTCCTATTATTTTTTCTCTTGGGGCTTTTAAAATTTGATGAGCAACATAAACCATAGCGTCTAAAGGATTAGACACAATAATATAACAAGTATTCTTATTCCCGACTTCCCGAAGGAGATTTTGACAAATATCATGCATAATTTGAGCATTTTTTGTAAGAAGGTCAGATCGACTCATTCCTGGTCTTCGAGGCAAACCCGCTGTAATCACAACAATGTCTGAATCTTTAGCTAGACTATAGTCTGAACCACCTTGAATTTTAATATCTTTTTGTATCACAGGAGTTGCTTCATAAAGATCCAAAGCTCGACCTTTGGCGAGTCCGTCATTAATATCTATTAAAACAACATCTGCCAGATCTTTAGAGACGATCCAATGAGCGCAAGTAGATCCCACAAATCCGCTACCAACAACTGTTACTTTTTTTCTCTTATGATTCATAATTCCTATTCTTATAGCAAAGATCTTACTTATTTCAATCATCCTATAAATAATGCAAAGCAAAAAAAAGACCTCCGTTTTAAGGGGAGGTCTTTTAAAAATTTCTTTTTAAAAAAAGAAAGTTACTTATTTTCTCTTAGCAGCCTTTTTTCTCTTAGCAGGCTTCTTTCTTTTAACAGCCTTTTTTCTCTTAGTTACTTTCTTTCTTTTAGTTACCTTTTTTCTCTTCGTTACTTTTTTTCTTTTTGTCGTCGCTTTCTTTTTACGAGTTGTTTTTCTCTTCTTTACTGCCATTTGGTACCTCCTGGTGTCTCCAATGTTTGTTTTGAAACTTACTTTCTAGATTCAAGTTTCAAAGTTCTATTAATATTTTTCACTTAATTACAAGTTTCGTCAAATATTTTTTTGGAAACTTCTTTGCATATTTGTTTTTAGCTATGATTTTTACAATTCATTTCTTACTTTGTGGTTATTTTTGTCTAGAATTCTTAAAAGATGAAAACATTTCAAAGATGTTAAGTCCTTTTTTTAAGCGATTTCTGTCTTTTGCTTTAATTTTTTATTTTTTATTTATCTTTTTCTTTCTTCCAAAAAGTTTTTACACTTTTGGATCTCTTTTCTTTTTAATTTTTCTATTTTGGATTTTAAAAAAACAAAATCATGACGCTCTTTTGTTCCATCTTCAAAATCTTTTACCTCTTTTGTCTTCACAAATGAAGCTGGGCTTAAGTTTTATGAGTTCTTGGCAAAAATCTATCGAAGATATTGATCAAAAAGAAATTTATCGCCAGCTTCTGGATATCACAAGTGTTTTGCAATTTGAAAAACGATTCCAGCACCCTTATCTTCCTGTTGTGAACATGGTTGAAGATTTAATTCGAATTAAAAAGAGTGCTCAACCCATAAAAAAATTAAATTTATTAGAAAAAAAGGTAAAAAATGAAGTTGCGTTTTATAGAAGCGCTCGACAAACTCTATTTCAATTACGCATACAATCAATTATTCTTTCTCTGCTTTATTTCAGCTTACTTATTTGGACTTTTGCAATTTACAAAACAAAATATCTTCATTTAATGTCACTTTCTTTTGTTTTTTTCAGCATTGGGCTATTTTGGATCTTTAAAAGTGGAAGGAAAATGAAATGGTCTATATAGCTCCACCTTTAAAAGCTGTTTTAGAAATTAAATTAGAGATTGAAAATGGATCTTCTATCGCAGAATCTATTCGAATCTTTTACAAAAAAAATCCTGGAGATTTTTTTGCTAAAGAATTACAAGTTTGGCTTTCAAAAAAAGAAGCAGGACAAAATTGGTCTTCAAAGACTTTTAAAAAAATCTATCGCAAAACTCTTTTGGATCTTCTGGATCGTGGATTAAAGGGGGAGCCTATTTTAGAAAGACTTCAAAGCTTAGAAGAAGATCTTTGTTTAGCAGCTAAAGAGGATCTGCAAAAACATCTTCAAAAACTTCCCTATATTTCTTTAATTCCACTTATGATCTTTGAGTTTCCTGCTTTTTTATTGCTTCTTATTGGCCCTTTAGTCTTAAACCTCGTTTCTCTTTTGCAAGGATCTTAAATGAAAAAATATTTGTTCCGGCTTTTCGGCATCCTTTTATTAATATTTTTACCTTCTAGTAAAAGCAATGCCTTGTCTTTTAAAAAGATCCTACACAGCAAAACTCAAAAAGAACTTGAAAGCTCTTTAAAAAAAGAAGAAACAAATCTATTGCTTAAAACTCTTTGTCAAAAAGAAAAAAAGCTGCATAAAATTCCTCTTTCTTGTTATCAAATGCTGCCAACCTCGAAGCAGGTAGATTTTTGGTGCTTATCTTTAAAAGTCTCGAAGCTAGATTTGAGCTCGATAAAGCAAGCTTTGAATAAGAGTTTTTTATCTTTAAAATGCCAAGATCACCTCAAAGAAAAACAAAAACTGCTCATTTATAGAAAAAAAGATTTTTTACTTCCTGAATTAAAAAAACATTGGACAGATCAAAGCTCCTTACTCTAAAAAGTTAAAGATGCCCAGAAGAATTACCTCTAAAGGCTTGTCTTATAAAATTCTTGAAGTTTTAAAAGAAGGCCCCCATAAACAAGTTTATAAAGCTTTACGAAAAGAGGCGGATACAGGAATCCATCAAAAAGTTCTTCTTAAAATTTTTTCTTCTGGAGATAATTCTTATCAAGGAGAGCTCGAATCTCTCATTCAAAATCATTCTATTTATTGTGCTCGCCTTTTAGGATTTGAAACTTTCTCGGGACAAAAAGCCCTTGTTTTAGAATACATTGAAGGAATGTCTTTGCACCAGCTGCTACAAAATTTTCATCTTTCTCAATTAGAAAAAGAACTTGTTTTGAAATCTATTTATAAAGGGCTTTTAGATCTTCAAAAAGAAGGTTTGTCTCATGGGGATTTAAGCCTGGATAATGTTCTTATCAATCAAGATGGTTTGGTAAAATTGATTGATTTTGGCCGGGGAAATTATCAATTAGCATCTCAAGGAACTCTTCCTTTTGTTGCTCCTGAAGTTTTACAAGGTGCCCGACCTAATTTTTTATCTGATTTATATGCTTTAGGAGTTGTAGAATACTTTTTAAACCATCCTCATAAACTCTCCGACATTCAAAAACCGAAAGTGGAACTTGAAAACGCCTACTCCGTTCCTTGTCTTTTATCAGAGGATCCTCAAGGGCGCTGTTTTTCCAGATCAAAATCATGTTCTAAAGAAGATTTAAAAATATCTCTTGCTTCTCTTTCTTATAAAGTAAAAGATTTTTTATCTTCTCTAGAAACTAAAAAATTTGAAACACAAAAAATTTCTAAAAGCTTAATGTCTTTTTTTAATCCTCTTCGTTTTACAAAACAATTACTGCTTCTTATGTTTTTTGGGTTGTTTGCAGGAGCTTCTAGTTTTTCAAAAATAGATACACTTCACCAAGGCTTTTTAAAAGTTTCCACCAATGCGTGGACATTTGTTGAAGTTAATGGATTCAAATCTTATACTCCTTTTTATCTTTCTCTTCCTGCTGGTTGGCAGCTTGTGCGTTGGAAAAATCAACAAACACAGGGAGAAAAATGGATTTACATCAAATCTAAAAAAACTTTTTTCTTAAATGACAAAAGCCTTAGAGAACTTTTTTAATGCAAGAGTGGGCGCCTCTATTACAAGGTCTTTTACAGGGTCTTACAGAATTTTTACCTATTTCAAGTTCAGGGCATTTATTTCTTCTGGAAAAAGTGGTGGGTTTAAAACAAAATTCTTTGTCTCTTATTATCCTGCTTCATGGAGCGACTCTTCTTTCTATTTTAACTTTATTTTTTAAAGATATTAAAAGCCTAGCCTTCTCCTTAAATAAAAAAGCGTCTTATTCTCTTATTCTTAAAGTTTTTGTTTCTTGCATTCCCTTAGGGCTGCTAGGCTTCTTTTTTAAAAAAATTATTGAACAAAGTTTTCAAACCACTTTTGTTGCTTTGGGATTTTTAACAACAGCTCTCTTGCTTTTGTCGCTTTGGTTTAAAAAAGCATCTTCTTCTTATTCCTCTTTAAAAGATCTATCCTACCTACAGGCTTTTGTTGTGGGAGTATTTCAAGCCATTGCTGTCTTTCCCGGATTTTCAAGATCGGGATGGACAATCTCTGCTTCGCTTTTTATGGGCTTGTCTCCTTATCATGCTGTTTACTATAGTTTTTTAATCTCTATTCCTGCCTGTTTGGGAGTTTTATTAATAGAAATCGGTAGTCAATTTCATCTTCTCAACTTTTCTTGGTCACTGGCTTTTGGGTTTTTAACAGCTTATATCAGCGGGACGATTTGTCTTTATTTCCTATCCAAAGTGGTTCAAAAACAAAAGTTTTTTCTCTTTGGTTTTTATTTATTGCCTTTAAGTTTTTATTTGCTTCTTTTTTAGAGAAAAGTTAAAAAAATATCTATGAAATTTGAAACCAAAGCCATTCATGTAGGACAATCTCCTGACCCTACAACAGGATCTATTGCTCCTTCTATTGTTACTTCTACAACTTTTGTTCAAAAATCTCTGGGAGAAAACCCTGAGTTTGTTTATTCTCGCTCTTCATCGCCAACTCGTAAAGCTTTGGAAGAATGTTTTGCTAGTTTAGAAGAAGGAGATTTTTGTTCTGCTCATTCTTCAGGATGCGCCTCTATGCATCTTATCACTCAATTTTTAAATCCCGGTGATGTTTTGCTGGGAGAAACAGATCTTTATGGAGGGTCTTTTCGACTCTTTAATCATTTAAAACAAACTCAACATTTAAATTTTTCTCTTATTGATTTTTCTGATCTGAATCTTCTTGAAAAAAAAATGAAGGAGCTGAGGCCAAAAATGATATGGATAGAAACTCCTACCAATCCTCTGTTAAAAATTATTGATATTCAAAAGGTATCTCAAATGAAACCTAAGGGAAGTTTATTAGTTGTGGATAATACTTTTGCTAGTCCTTACTTTCAAAAACCTCTCTTATTAGGAGCAGATATTGTTTTTCACTCTGCTACAAAATACCTAGGAGGACATAGTGATTGTCTGGCAGGTTTAACTGTAACAAAAAGAAAAGACCTGGGAGAAAAGCTGGCTTTTTTTAGTAAAACGATAGGCCCTACCTTATCTCCTTTTGATGCTTATCTTTTATTAAGAAGTTTAAAAACGCTAAGTCTTCGCATGGAAGCTCATGATAAAAATGCTAGAGCTGTTGCTGAATTTTTAAAAACACATCCTAAAGTGGAACAAGTTTTTTACCCTAGCCTTAAAGATCACCCTCAATTTGAACTGGCTCAAAAACAAATGTCTGGATTTAGTGGGGTGGTAAGTTTTTATTTGAAGGGCCAAGGAAAAGATGTAAAGAAATTTTTAGAAAGCCTTAAGGTATTTTCTTTAGGGGAAAGTTTAGGAGCTGTAGAATCTTTAGCAGAACAACCTTTAACCATGACTCATAACTCGTATCATCACGAAGGCATTACCGAAAATCTTATCCGTCTTAGCATAGGGATCGAACATCAAGAAGACCTTCTAGAGGATTTAAATCAAGCTTTTAAGTCTGTTTAAAATTGTAAGGACTAAAAAATTATGTTAAAAAATCAAGATCTCTAAAATTTGGCTCGGTAGCTCAGTCGGTAGAGCAGAGGACTGAAAATCCTTGTGTCGGTGGTTCGATTCCGCCCCGAGCCACCTTTTTAAATTCTATAAACCTTTTCTATTTGGGAGTTTTTAAATCTAAAGCTCTAAATTGAGACACTCTTTTTTTAAGTTTGTTTGTTTTTTTATAAAGCTTTGCTTCTATTATTACGATAAAAGTCTTGAAAGGACTTTTATGAATTTATTATATGATCAATTTAAAAATTTTCATGTCTTTAAAAAATTTAAAGAACTTATTTCATCTTGGTGGAATATTGACATTTTTTTAGTAGAAAAAAAGGGAAATGAATGGCTGCTTCCTAAAGGAATAGCCCCCAATAATAAAATAGTAAAATCTTTTTTAGAATCTGATTTATTTAAAAGATATCTTCTGCAAACTATGGGGGATTTAAGTCAAAAAAAAGCATGTCTATCTGAAGAAATTCTTACTGTATCGTGGAAACAAGCCGAATTAGAAATTTTAGCGATCCCTCTTTTGTATCAAAACAAAGTTCAAGGATATATTGTTGCAACTGGATTTTTATCACCTAAAAAATCTTTAGAGAATTTAAAGCAGTGTTTGAGCTACCTTAATCTTTCTATGGAAAACATTGATAGTCTTTTACTTACAATGAAAACTTTAGAAACGACAGATAAAAAATATATTGAAAAATTTCTCTCCCTATTAGTTCAAGAATGTTTTTCCCTTATACAAGAACAACAAAAACAACAAGAAATTCTAAAAAAATTCAATGGAAAAGATTTTACAGGAAGCTATGGTTCTCTTATTGGGAAATCTGCTCCCATGCAATTTTTGTATAATATTTTAAACAAATTAAAAGATTATGAAAATTTTATTCTTATTCGTGGAGAAAGCGGAACTGGAAAAACTCTTTTAGCAAAAATCATACATGATCAATCTTGTAGATCTAAAGAGCCTCTTTTCATTCAAGATTGTTCGGTGCTTAGCGATTCTCTTTTAGAATCAGAATTATTTGGACATAAAAAAGGAGCTTTTGAAGGAGCTTCCAAAGACAAAAAAGGACTTTTCGAAGTGGCTGATGGTGGGAGTGTTTATTTAAAGAAAATTGGTTGCATTCCTCCCGATATTCAATCAAAAATTTTAAGGTTTTTACAGGAAGGAACTTTCTTTCCTGTAGGAGATACAAAATCCAGAAAAGCTCAAGTTCGTATTCTGGCATCTACTGATAAAAATCTGGAGGATTTAATCAAGGAAAAGAAATTTAGAGATGATTTGTTTTATAAACTTAATGTTATTAGTTTAACAACTGTACCTCTGAGAGAGAGAAAAGAAGATATTCCTTTGTTGGTTCAACATTTTTTAAAACAAAAAGATCCCTTAATAAAAAAAAGTTTTACTCCAAAAGCTATGAAATATCTTTGTGAATATTCTTGGCCTATGAATGTTAGTGAGCTCTATAGTGAAATAGAAAGAATTCTTGTTTTTTGCGAGAAAGGCCAAACGCTTCTGACAGAATCAACTCTTTCTAAAAAAATCAAATCTGATTTAAGCATCTCTAAAGAAACACCTTTTGAACTGGGAAATCATAGTTTAAAATCTTTTTTAAGAAATGTTGAAAAAAATATCATCATAGAATCTCTTAAAAAATACAAAGGAAACAAAGCTAAAGTTGCAAGACTTCTTGGGTCTAGTAGAACTTCTATTATTTTAAAAGTTAAAGAATATGGATTAACTGATTTTAAAGAAAGCAGTTAAGATTTTTTAGCATCTTCTAAAAATTTTTTTAATCCAATGTCTGTTAAAGGATTTTTTATAAGTTGCTTTAAAACCTTGTAAGGAACTGTAAAAATAGGAACTCCTGCCCGCATAAGAGTTAAAACATGTT
>JBPCUO010000088.1:0-35515 GCA_051011135.1 Bdellovibrionales bacterium | reverse complement strand
TTTGAATTAATTTAATAGTTTTCATAATAAAGCCTCACTTCCTTTCTTTTTTAAAGATTTATTAAGTTTTAACTTTGCAAAATAATTTAATAAAGTCAAATTAAAGTTTTAAAATTTAATGAACTAGTCTGTAAGGCTTTTACAAATTTTTGAAAGTAACAAGCTTGGTCAAAAAGATTTTTTTGAACGCTTTCTTCAGTTATTTTACCATTTTTTAAAAGATTTTGAATGTTTTGAAGGAAAACTCGAATAGGAAAAACAAAACTGTGCCTATAAAGAAAGATATTTTGAAGATGCTCCAAAGGTCTTAGAGCGCCAAAACGACCTCCTAAACCAATCAAACAAACCGGTTTAAATACAAAGGAATCTGGATAAATCCAATGATCTATAAAATGCTTTATAAGCCCAGGAATTCCCCCATTGTATTCTGGGCAAATAATAATGAGAGCTTCGGCTTGAGCAATTTGATCAAGATAAACTTGAATATCTGATAAAGATTCTTTTTGATAAGCTTTTTGAACAATTTTTGAAAAAGGAACTTCTTTTAAATCAAGGATTTCTACTTGTTCATCGAGTGTTTTATAAATATTTTGAACAATTTTTGCAACTTGCAAACTCAAAGAAGCTTCTCGAGTTGTTGCTGTAATAATAAGTTTCAATAATAGACCTTTGTATTTTTACCAAGACGATTTTGTGATTCCTGGTATCAGGCCTCTATGTGCTAGTCTTCTGAAAACCAAACGAGAAATACCAAATTTTCTATAATTTCCACGAGGTCTTCCTGTGATACTGCAACGATTAACAACCCGGCAACGAGCAGCATTTTTTGGTAATTTTTGAAGCTGAACAGAAGCCAGATATCTTTCTTCAGGAGAAAGTTTTATATTAGAAATTTTTTCTCGTAATTCTCGACGAATCGGTTCGAACTTTTCTGCTCTTACTTTTCTTCGTTCGTTTTTTTCAATAGAACTTTTTTTTGCCATAAGGAATGTTTTTTAACTTAATCAGAAAGAAATCTCAAGAATTTTTTAAAAAAAAAGGCGATGTAGAAGCAAAAATCCTATAGCCTCTGTAACATCCTTGTGATACATCGCCCCCCGCAAATTAATGCTAAAATAACCAAAACTTATAAATCAAGCCCTATTTAAAGCTTTTTCTCTTTTTTAACAAAAATTATAGAAGTTGCATGTTTTTTTAACAAAAAAATACAAAAATAAGTAAAAATATAAGAAAAATGAAGAGTTTCTAAGGCTTAAGATCTATTAAGTTTTTATTATTTTCTTCAAAAAAAAGGTTTTTTTTGATCATTTCATTTATTTGTATCTATTTAATTTTCTTTTTATTCATCATTTAGGATAACGATTTCTTCTGGATCAAGCTCCCTTTTTTCTTGCTTCATAAATAAAGTCATAGTAACTAAAATTCTAACAAATTTAGGATTTAAACCATGCCTGTACCTAAGAAAAAAACAAGTCGCTCTCGCAGAGGTATGAGAAGAGCTCATAACTTCCTGTCTTTTCATGGATTAGGCCAATGCCCTAATTGCAATTCTACTGTGCGACCTCATTATATTTGTCTTTCTTGTGGTTATTACAAAAACCGTCAAATTTTAGGTTAAAAACTTACACATTGAGTTAAGTCTTTTAATTAAAAATAAAATTTAATAATTTTATTTTTTCTATTAATTTTTTATAAGAGGTTTTATGGATACAACAAAAAAAGTTCTTGCAATTATATCTGAACAATTAAGCACCAAGGCGGAAGATATCAAATTAGAACATCATTTAATTAATGATTTAAAAGCAGATAGTTTAGACATCGTAGAAATTACAATGTCTGTAGAAGAGGCTTTTAATCTGCAAATTTCTGATGATGAAGCGGAAACGCTTTCGAATGTTCAAGAACTTATTGATTTTTTAAATAAAAAAATTCAGTGAAGTATTCCCTACCTCTTTTAGTCGCTAGCGATCACGCGGGATTTTCCTTAAAACAGCTTCTTCAGCAGCATAGACCTCGTCTTCTTTGGAGAGATCTGGGAGCTTTTTCAGAAGATCGTACCGATTACCCAGATTGGGCTGAGAAGCTTTCTGTTCAAATGCAAAAAAATCTTTTTGGAGTTTTAATTTGTGGGACAGGCCAAGGTATGTGCATGAAAGCCAATAAAACATCTCCTCTTATTAGAGCAGCTCTTTGTTGGAATAAAGACATTTCCAAACTGGCTCGATCTCATAACGATGCTAATGTTTTGTGCTTGCCCGGAAGATTTTTATCTCTTTCCGCTGCTTTAGAGATCTTAGATGCGTTTTTAAAAACCCCTTTTGACAACAACCCTATTTATCAAAAAAGAGTGGAAAAAATAAAATGAGAGATCTTCATCACCTTAAAAAAACAGATAAAGAAATTTATCAATGGATACAAAAAGAGCTTGATCGCCAAAGAAATGAATTGGAATTGATTGCTTCTGAAAATTACACTTCTCAAGCTGTTATGGAAGCTCAAGGATCTGTCCTCACTAATAAATATGCCGAAGGATATCCTCATAAAAGATATTATGGCGGTTGTGAATTTGTCGATCAGTGTGAAGAGCTTGCTATAAAAAGAGCTCAAAAAATTTTTAATGTGAATTGGGCTAATGTTCAGCCACATTCTGGGTCGCAAGCCAATATGGCTGTTTTTTTAGCGGAATTAAAGCCTCAAGATAAAATTATGGGTTTAGATTTAAATCATGGAGGACATTTGACTCATGGCTCTCCTGTTAATTTTTCAGGAAGTCTTTTTCAATCTGTTTTTTATAAATTAAATCCCAAAACAGAAAGGCTAGATTTTAATCTTATTGAAGACCTGGCAAAAAAAGAAAAACCAAAAATAATTATTGCTGGTTATAGTGCTTATCCAAGATCTATTGATTTTAAATCTTTTAGAGATATTGCGGATCAAGTAGGAGCTTTATTGCTGGTTGATATGGCTCATATTGCAGGTTTAGTGGCTGGAGAGGCTCACCCCTCCCCTGTTCCTTTTGCTCATTATATAACTTCTACAACACATAAAACTTTAAGAGGCCCTAGAGGTGGCTTGATCTTATGTTCCGACGAAAAAAGATCTCAAAAAATAAACTCTAAAATTTTTCCTGGTATACAAGGAGGTCCTTTAGAGCATGTTATCGCCGCTAAGGCCGTTGCTTTTGGAGAGGTTTTACAACCAGAATTTAAAACTTATGCCCATCAAATTATTGAAAATGCAAAAACACTTTCTCAAATTTTGCAAAAACAAGGATTTCGTTTAGTTAGCGGAGGAACAGACAATCATTTATTACTCCTGGATCTTTCTGATAAAAATATAACCGGTAAAGATGCTGAAAAATCTCTTCAAAACGCTGGCATTACCGTTAACAAAAACACAATTCCTAATGAAAAAAGATCACCCTTTGTAACAAGTGGGATTCGTCTTGGAACAGCGGCTTTAACAACAAGAGGAATGAAAAAACAAGAAATGGAACTCATTGGTCATTGGATCTCTCAAGTTTTAACAGATTCTCAAAATGAGCAGCTTCATGGGAGAATTAAAAAAGAAATTCATCAACTTTGTCATCAATTTCCAATTTATGCTTCGTAAACTTTATTTTTTCTTGCTATTTTTTTTAACGAGCTGCCAGTTTTTAATAAAAAATCCACCCCCTTCCTTGTCTTGGCCTTTAAAAAATCAAGTGATTAATCAAAAATTCGCTCCTATTTGGAATTCCTCTCATCAAGGAATAGATCTTAAAGCCCAGCTTGGAACTCCTGTTTTTAGTAGTCATTCTGGCAGAGTTATTTATGCAGGACAAAGATTTTCAGGATATGGAAAAGTTGTCATTGTTGAATTTTCTAATTATTGGTCTTCTCTTTACGCTCATCTTAATGAAATAAAAGTTCAAGAAGGTCAAACAGTTAAGCAAGGCGCGCTTATAGGAACTGTTGGACGAACAGGAAAAGTAACAGGAGTTCATTTGCATTTTGAATTAATATATAAAAAACAACCTGTGAATCCTCTTTTATATTTAAAATAGAGCTGCTGCAAATAAACTAAAAAAGAATAAAGAATAAAAAAAACTTTTAAGACCAAAAAGAGCCAGCTTGTTCATAAATAGAATATCGGTTTATAAGTTTTAAAAACTTAATTTTTATTTTGCCCTTACCATCAAGAGGAGATCTGTCTTTTATTTATTGATGTCTTCAATTTTAATATGTGCTGGAATACGAACTTTTATTTTATCATTACCGTTAAGAGGAGCTATATCTTGTTTGTATTTAGGGTTTAAACTTAAAATTTGACTGTGAGGAACTTGTAAAGTTTCAGAAAGATTTTTTAAAGAAAAATTTTGATAGATATAAATAGAACGATAGTCTAAAGGCTGTTCATATTTTAAATTATTAAATCCATACATCCATGGTTGAGTTCCAATCTTTTTCATAGCAATAATTTTAGGAACAAAAGTAGATGTTTCTTTAGGGATTTTATCGTCTCTAACTAAAGACCAGTAATCCTGATAAAAACCACCTTGTAAGGCCTGATTAATTCTTCCTTCTCCGGCATTATAAGCCGCTACCGCTAAATTCCAATCATCATACAATTGATAAAGATGTTTTAAATATTTAGCGGCGGCGTGAGTCACCAAAACAAAATCTTGCCGCTCATCTAAAACAGAATTAATAGTTAATCCATAACTCCTTCCTGTTGCTGCTATAAACTGCCAGTACCCAACAGCATTTTTAGAACTAACGACAGAAGATTGAAATCCCGATTCAGCCATAGCAATATAAAATAACTCTTCTGGCAGATCATGTTCTTTTAAAATCTCTTTCATAGTTGCTTCATAACGACCAGATCGTTCTAAATAAACCTGCATAGACTGGCGACCTGAGCCTTCTGAAAAATATTGAATCCATTTATCGACATGCTTGTTAGAATCTGAAAAAAGATCTTTTGTTTCTATAAATTCAGTATCTGAACTAGCAATTAATCTCGTAGCGACAGCAGAAGATTCGTTATAATCGACATACTGTATAGGAGAGCAAGATATTAAAAAAAAGCTTAGAAAGATTAAAACAGCCATCAAGACTTTAATCGGTATATTTAGTCCTGTTTCTTAGTCTTTAGGCTTGATTTTATCTGAGAATTACTGAAAAAAACTACTTTTTTAACAAAAGAAAGGTTTTTGCGTAATTTCTTATTTGATTGATAAGAGATTGAAGCCCATTTGTTCTTTTAAGGCTTAAATACTGGGTTAAGTTCAACGACTTTAGAAACTCAGGTTGAGCATTTACAATATCTTCAGGCTGTTGATGAGAGTAAAATCGGATCATAATAGCTAGTAAACCTTTTGTAATAAGGCCATCACTATCTCCTGAAAGCACAAGATCCCCTTTTTGATTTAATTCTGCTTTAAGCCAAAGCTGTGATTGGCAAGATGTTATCAGAAGATTTTGGGTTTTATAATCTTCAGAAAATGCTGGAAGTTCTCTCCCTAAAGATATGATTTTTTTATACTTTTCTTCCCAAGATAAATTTTCTGGAAAAAGCAGCAAAATTTCTGCGTTGCGATTCATTTTATTTATAAATAAGGAATTAAAGAAAGTTGTCAAGTTGTAAAGATTGATTTAAATTATAAGAATGAAAGCATTGATGAATTTTTTATTTGGAAAAAAATATCCTATTTTTAATAAAGAAGGCAAAATACAACATCGACGAGATTTGTTTTTTAAAGAATGGAAAGAAAGATACACCCAAGATTCAAATAAAAATTGGAAAAACCATTCCGGACGAGCTTTTCAAAATAAAAAATAACATTAAATTTTCTTTTTTAATTCTTTTAAAATTTGAGATTTCTTTTTTTCAGGAAACTCTAATTGTAAATCAAAAGCTTGATTTAAAAAATAAGACCATTTTTCTTTAGGGAATAGCCTTGCCTCTTTTAATAAATCTGAACTTGTAATAAGAGGAAGTGGCCATTTTCCAATTTTATAAAATTTTTCAATAACTGTTTCCAGGTGATCATCTTGAATTTGATAGCTTTTACACCATAAAGCGTGAAGCTCCCTCACTTGTTCAAAATAAGGATGTAAGGATTTTATTTTATGAACTGTGTTTTGAGATGTTGTTAAAACTTGAAAAGATTTAAAATAAGACATGCTTTTTTGCACTTCAGAACTGGGTCTTTTTAGATTCTCTAAATATTTTTTAAAAAGAGTTGCTTCTTGAAAGTAAGGAAGCCCCACAATACACCACAAATAAGCAGGATCTTGATAAAAGGAAAATTTTTGATTCCAAAACAAAAAGGCTGGTTTAAAAGCATTGTTTGGTAATGAAAGTGCAATTTTTAAAATCTCATAGTCTTCTAAAAGAGCAAGGCCTTTTCCTATATTTCCAGCCCCTAACATTTTTAAAATCTCAGAATTAATTCTTTCTCTAGAAATTTGATTCAATTTTTTAGAGCAAAGAAAAAGAGCCTCTTTTGTTTTTTGGTCCAAAGAAAATTGAAACTGATGAGCAAACCTAAGAGCTCTTAAAATTCTTAAATGATCTTCATTGAATCTTTTAGAACTTTCCCCTACTGTTTTTAAAGTTTTGTTTTTTAAATCTCCAAGCCCACCTACAAAATCTATTATTTTGTTTTTTTCTGCATCATAAAATAAAGCATTGATAGTAAAGTCTCTTCTTTGAGCATCTTCTTTCATGGAGCTGTATTCAATTTTATCGGGATGCCTTCCATCTGTATAAGAAAACTCTTTCCTAAAGCTTGTCACATCTACATGCCCCTTTGTTTTTAAAGGAATTAGCACATTTCCATAATGAGACCATTTATCGATGGCTTGAGGAAATAACTTTAAAATTTCCTGTGGTTTTGCAGAAGTGGCAATATCAAAATCTTTTGGTTTTAATCCCATTAAAGAATCTCGAACTCCACCACCTGCTAAAACAGCTTGATAACCCTTGTTAGAAAGTTTTTTAAGGATGTTTTGAACTTCTTTCCATTGAGAATTTTGGGATAGCTTTTCTTCTATTTGAAACATAAAACCCTGCAAATTTAATCTCCCACAAAATAGACTAGAAAGCACGAATAAGCACCCCTCTTTCCTTGATTCTGAAAGAAAAAAGGTTATATTATAATAAAAAGGAGGCTTCTATGCCGATTACACTTCCAGAATTACCCTATTCTAAATCTTCTCTTTCGCCTCATATTTCGGAAGAAACTTTAGAATTTCATTATGGAAAACATCATAAATCTTATGTGGATAAATTAAATGGACAAATAGAAGAATCTGAATTTAAACATGCGTCTTTAGAAGAGATTGTAAAAAACTCTAAAGCCGCTATTTTTAATAATGCCGCTCAAATCTGGAATCATACTTTTTATTGGAATAGCTTATCACCTAAAGGCGGAGGATCTCCTGATAAAAATTTAAATCAAGTTCTTGAAAAATCTTTTGGTTCCGTCGATCAATTTAAAAAAGAATTTACACAAGCAGCTCTTAGTCAATTTGGTTCAGGCTGGGCTTGGCTGATTAAAGAGTCAGATTCTTTAAAAATTATTAAAACCTCTAATGCAGACACCCCTTTAGCCCATTCTCAAAAAGCTCTTTTAACTTGTGATGTTTGGGAACATGCCTATTATATTGATTATAGAAATGCTAGAAATAAATACTTAGATGCTTTTTGGAATTTAATCAATTGGGATTTTATAAATAAAAATCTGGATTCTTAATGTCAGAAACTTTTAATCGAGTGAGAGGATTTCCGGATCGCCTCACTCAAGATTGTCTTCATTTTGATCAAGTTTTATCTCAAGCTACTAGCGTTATTAAATCTTTTAGTTTCGATCGGGTTGAAACCCCTATTTTAGAATATGCTAATTTATTCACTCATACTTTAGGATCTCACTCTGATGTTGTTCATAAAGAGATGTATAGTTTTCAACAAGGAAAGGAAGTTTTGACTTTAAGACCTGAAGGAACAGCTCCTATCGCTCGACTTTTTATAACTGAAAAACTACAAAGACAAATTCCCTTAAAGTTTTTTTATTATGGGCCTATGTTTCGCCATGAAAGACCCCAAAAAGGACGATTTCGTCAATTCTATCAATTAGGCGTGGAAGTCTTTGGAGATAAAAGCCCCACTATAGATGCTGAAATTTTATCTATGGCTTGGCTTATTATGAAAAAATTAGACATTGATAAAAAAGTAACTTTAGAAATCAATAGCCTTGGAAGCATATCGGAAAGAGATAAGTATAAAGAAGTTTTAAAACAATTTTTAAAATCAAAAAAATTAAGCCCTGATAGTCAAAGACGATTTCAGGAAAACCCTTTAAGAATTTGGGATTCAAAAGAAGAATCGGATCAGGTTATTCTTGAAAAAGCACCTCGATTAATGGAATTTTTAAAAAAAGATTCTATAGAAAAATATCAGGCTTTTAAACTTAATTTATCAAATTTAAAAATTCCCTATAAAGAAAATTTTAAGTTAGTTCGTGGTTTAGATTATTATAATGATTTAGTTTTTGAAATTACAAGCTCTGAATTAGGATCTCAATCTGGGCTCCTTGCTGGTGGAAGATATGATTCTTTAGTAAAAAAACTGGGTGGTTTAGATACGCCTGCAACAGGCTGGGGTGCTGGTATAGAGCGCTTACTGTTGCTTCATAAATCCAACCAAACAAAACTGGCAGGCATTGGACTTGTCTCTATAGGAGATGAAGCTCAAAGAAAAGCTTTTCAACTTGCTTTTCAACTGAGAGAAAAGGGACATAAGGTTTACTATAATTTTTCAGGAAATATCTCTAAACAAATGAAACGAATTCAACAAAAAAATTGCTCTATGGCTCTTTTCTATGGGGAAAAAGAAATTAAAGCTGATAAAGTTGGTTTAAAAAATCTGGAAACACAAAAACAAATAGAAGTATCTTTATCTCAATTGGATCAATTTTTAGATCCTTTAAACTGAGCTTTTCTTTTTTGAATAAAAGCCCGCATCCCTTCTTTAGAATCTTCAAAACGAAATAAATCTCCAAAAAATTGAGATTCTAATTGGAGCCCCTTTTTAACAGAGACATCTCGGCTTTTATGAATAAGTTGTTTCGATTTATCAATAGCAATAGGTCCTCGACTTCGAATAGTTTCCGCTATAGATTCTGCCTCTTTTAAAAGCTGTTCTTTAGCAACTATTTTATTGGCTAATCCCATATCTAAAGCCTCTTGAGCTGTATAAAAATTTCCTGTAAAAATCATTTCCTTAGCTTTATAGGTCCCTACACAACGACTGAATAGGGGAGGGAAAAAAAAAGAGGGAAGTAAAGAAAGAGTGACTTCAGGCAAGCCTATTCTTGCCTCTTTTTCTAAAATTAATAGATCACAAGCTAAAGCAAGCTCTAAGCCTCCTCCAAGAGCAAATCCTTGGATAACCGCTATAACAGGAAAGGGAAGATTTTCTATAAGAGCAAAAATATCTTGTCCTTTTTTTGAAAATTTTTTAGCTTGTTTAGGATTTAATAAGGACATTTCTTTAATATCTGCACCTGCTACAAAGGCTTTATCCCCATCTCCTTTAAGAATTAAGCTACTTATTTTATGAGTCTTCAGATCCTTTAACGCCAACTTCAATTCTTCTAAAACTTTTAAATTAAGGGCATTTAAAGCTTTAGGCCTAGAGATTGTTAAATAAGCAACTTGATTTTTTATTTCCAATTTTAAAGTTTCAAAATTCATAATTCACTCCTTTTTATAGACTCTAAAGTTGATCGAGAGGATTTGTCCACCCTGATAAGCTTTTAAAATGATCTTCAATCCAAGGCTTTTTTAGTTGAGGAATAGAATCAACTTTCCAAGCGGGTGAACCTGTTTTTTCCACCAATAAAGCCCGAACTCCTTCTTGAAAATCAAAATGACGAGCAAATTGAATAGCCATAACTAATTCCATTTTAAAAACCTCTTTCAAACTTAGCTTTTCCCCTTTCAAAAGCTGTTCACAAATAACACCTGCTGAAGTGGGAGAACCTTTGAAAAACATATCTTTATTTTTTAACCATTTTTTATCTTCTATTTTGGTGTCCTTAAAATTTTTATAAATCGTTTGTATCTCTTTAGATTCCACCACTTTAAAAATTTCGTTTTCATAATTTTTAATCCAATTATCTTGATTTATTCTAATAGATTTACTTTTTTGAAAATCTTGAATTTGTTGAGTAAAATCTCGTGGATTTGAAAAAGAAATATTTAATAAAAATTGAAAGACCGCAGATTTATCTGAATCTTTAAAAATTAAATTTGCTACTTTTAAAAACAAAGCTTCTGTTCCATTAAATCTATACCCAGTTAAAGCTAGGTAAAAACCTAGATTTTTTTGTATTTGATTTAAAAAATAACTTGCTCCGACATCTGGAAACAAACCAATAGAAATTTCAGGCATAGAAAGCTTGCTACTTTCTGTTACAATAGGATGAGAGGAAGCCATAAATAAACCTAAGCCTCCGCCCATAACAAAACCATGCCCCCACAAAACAATAGGTTTAGAATAATTATGCATTCTATAGTTCATTTCATATTCTTTTTGGAAAAAATCTTGAATTTCTAAACCTGGATCTTTGTTGTTTTTTTTAGAATCATGGATGTTGAAATAAATTTGTTTAACATCTCCGCCAGCGCAAAAAGCCCGTTCCCCTTCTCCATGAATAAAAATAAGTGAAACAGCAGGATCTTCCGACCATTTTTTTAATTGATTTTTTAAAGATACAATCATTTCTTTATCTAAAACATTCAGCCCTTTAGGGTGATTTAATTTAATCTCAGCTAAAAAAGAAGAATCTGTTCTTTTATGTTTTTTAAAAAAAATTTTATTTGTTAAATCCATTTTAATTATTAAGAAAATAAGATTTGATTCTCATCGAGTACTTCGCGAGAAATAATCAATCTCATAATTTCATTCGTTCCTTCTAAAATTTGATGAACTCTTGCATCTCTCATGAGTCTTTCTAAAGGATACTCGTGAGTATAGCCATAACCTCCGTGAAGTTGTATCGCTTCATTACAAACTTGAAAACATAAATCTGTAGCTAGTCTTTTAGCCATAGCGCAATAGGTAGCAGCTTGAGGATCTTTTTGATCCAGTTTAAAAGCAGCTAATCGAATCATTTGCCGAGATGCTGTGACTTCAGTAACCATATCTGCTACCTTAAATCTTAAAGCTTGAAACTGAGATAAGGTTTTTCCAAACTGTTCTCTTTCTTTCATGTATTTTTGAGTATGCTCTATAGCTCCTTGAGCTGCGCCCACAGAGCAAGTTCCTATATTGATTCTTCCTCCATTAAGGCCTTGCATAGCTATTTTAAAACCTTCTCCCTCTTTTCCTAAAATATTTTCTTTTGGAATTTCAACTTGGTCTAAGTTTACGATCCGCGTAGGTTGAGAATTCCATCCCATCTTTTTTTCGTTTTCTCCAAAACTAATTCCTTTACTGTTAGAAGGAACTACAAAGCTAGAAATGCCTTTAGGGCCATCAGCCCCTGTTCTAGCCATAACCACTAAAATTTCCGTATCCCCTGCTCCAGATACAAAAGCTTTCGTTCCATTTAAAATCCATTTAGAATTTTTTAACTGAGCTGTTGTTTTTAATCCAGCAGCATCTGAGCCTGACCAAGGTTCTGTAAGGCAATAAGATGATAAATACTTGCCTTGAGCGAGCTGAGGAACAAACTCTTTACGAATTTGTTCTGAACCAAATTCATCAACCATCCAAGAGGTCATGTTGTGAATAGAAATATAAGCTGTTGTGGAAGGACAAGCTGTCGCTAATTCTTCAAAAATAAGCGCTGTATCCAATCGAGAACAAGAAAGCCCTCCTACATCTTCTTTTAAATAAAGACCACAAAATCCCATTTCTGCTGCTTTTTGAATCACTTTTTTTGGAAAAATTTTTTCACTATCCCACCTCCCGGCATGAGGAGATAATTCTTTTTTAGCAAAATCTCTTGCTAAAGATTGAAAAGATTTTTGTTCATCCGTTAAGTTAAAATTAATCATTACTATCTAGTATCCATTGGTTCATTATTTATAAATGAGAATTTAATTTTTTTATAAAAATAATCTTTTAAAAAAGTGTATTAAAAATCATTTATAAAATCAAATTATTATAAATAGTAAAAAATTAAGGCGCTCTATTTGGCGTGATTTCTTGATTTTCAGATTCTTTTTGAGGTTTTTCTAAAGATTCGGTCAGTAAATCAATAAAACATTTTTCTTTTTCATCTTCTATTTGATTGTTATTAAAAAACCCACATTCTTCTATTTGATTTTCATTAATATCCAAAAAATACATGCTGATATTTTCAGGAAGTTTATATTTAGACATGGTATTCAAACCTTCTTGCATATTTAATCCCAGTTTTCTTAATAAAGATTTAGAAGGAATGATAGATACAGGTTGGTTCGCCTTTGAATCTGTAGAATATTGCCTTTTATACTCTGGGAAAAACTTCTTCATTTGAGAGTTCTTAATCAAATAAGAAGAGAGCTCTATAAGATCAAAAAGAGTATAATTTAATTCTGATTTAATAATTTGTTTGTATTTATTTAAAAACTCTTTTTCTAGCTGAGAAAAATAAGCCAGATTAGAGCTGTAACTTATCTTTTGTTTTTTTAAATAAGAGGGGTTAGCGGTGCCAGGGTTTAATTGAGAAAAAACTACTCTATCATAAGAGAAATAACGAATCATATCATACAAGTTGTTTTTTTCTTCTTTAGAAAGTGAAAGCAAGATTTTAGCAGCCAAAGATTCAGTGATTTCTTCCTCATAATTTTTTACTAAAAAATTCTCTATTTTTAATAATAAACTTAATTGATCTTCATCTTTGATAATATAACTTAAAGCTTCTCTAGATTTAAAATCTTTAAGGTAACTCATTAATAGAATGTCTATTCCTCCATACCCATCTCTATAAGCATAATTTCTCATTTGCTCTTCTTGATGAGCCTGTTTAAAGTCTTTGTAAAAATTGGAAGCGGATGAGGAATAAGAAATGATTCCGTAAGGACCTATAGAGATTTTATCAAAAGAAAATAAAAGATAGTTAGAACATGCTTCATGGCAAAATCCAAGGATACGAACATCAACATTTTTATTTTCAAAAAAACGAGAAAGAACAGCCGCAAAACTATAATCAAAACCACTATGAATATTAATTCCTATTTCTTTAACTTGATATTGATCAATAGCATTATTAAGTTCTTTTAAAAAACCTAAGGCATCCTCTCCTGAATTTTTGTTAAACTCTAATTTTAAGTAAGAAGGGTTTTGTTTGTCTGGATGCGGGTTTTTTAATAAAAATCGAAGAACATTTTTTTGATCTTCAAAAATAAAATTCATAATATGATTATCCTTAATGCCATTGTTTAATTTAGAAAAAACATATCTCTCTAGCTGATTAAAAAAATCTTTTTCTTTAACGCGAATTTGAACTGATCTGATAATGCTTTCTAATCCAAGAATGCGAACAAACATATCTGCCATAAATTCATCTGACATTCCAGAATCACTTTTAAACCATGAAGATTTTAAAAGATTTTCCATGATAATTTGATGGCCTTCTTTCATGAAACGATTAAATTTTTCTTCTGGAAGTTCTGCAGCTTGATCTTCTGTTGATTTTTCTTTTAAGATTTCTTGATTTTCAATTTCTAAAGTTGTTTCTGCTACATCCTGAGTTTCTAGATCTGCTTCTAGGGTTATTCCTGCTACATCCTGAGTTTTTGTTTCTGGAGTTATTTCTGCTACATCCTGAGTTTCTGTTTCTGTTTCTGGAATTATCTCTGCTACATCCTGAGTTTCTGTTTCTGCTTCTGTTTCTGGAATTATCTCTGCTACATCCTGAGTTTCTGTTTCTGTCACTTCTTGTTGATTGGAATTTTCATCCGCTAAACTTGGAGAAGAAAAGGCTATATGAGATATTAAAACTGAATAAAGTATGATTTGATGAAAAAAAGACATGTATCCCCTTAAAAAAACTAATTTAATGTATATATTACTTTCAATAATATAGTACGCAATAAGCAGCTTCTCTTAAAAAACCCTATATATTTAAGAAAAATTAAGTAATTTTTTCCATTATAATTAGTTTTACTTATAGAAAAAATAAGCTTTATAGATACCTGGGGATTAACTTCCGGCAATAGATAATTCAGGCACAAAAAAAGATGGAATTTTATAACTACCATTATAGACGAGACTATCATTAGCAACTTTAGAGATACGCGCAAAGACATCTATTAAATTTCCAGAAACTGTAAACTGACAAATCGCTTGAGATTCCCCTCGGTCCCATAAAAAACCCTCTGATTCTATTGAAAAATCTCCGGAAATAGCGTTGTACCCAGCCATTCCTTTTAACATATCAATAACAATGACCTTAGAATCATTTTGAACTAAAGATGAAAAGGAATCTTGTCCTTCTTCCATAACTGCATTTGTAGAACCCACAGTGACTAAACCATTATCAGATCTAAAAGCTTTTGAGGTATGAGGAACTTTTAATTTTTTACTCACAAAAGAATTTGTTAAATAATTCTGGATAACTCCCTGTTTTACAAGATCTGTTTTTTGAGATGCAAAACCTTCTCCATCAAAAGGAGCCGAGCTAGCGCCCCAAATAGCAAAAGGATCATCGTATAAACTAACTAAAGAAGACAGTTTTTTTTGATTCAAAGAATTTTTTAAAAGTGATAAATTGTCATAAATATTTTTTCCATTCAAATGGCTCAATAATATAGACACTAAAGTTGATGAAGCTTGTCCTGCTTCAAAAACAACAGAATAACGCTTGGTTTGAGGTATAGAAAACCTTAGTTTTTTCAAGCTTTTACGAGCTGAATCCTCACCTAATTTCTTAAAATCAATCTTGGTATAATTGCGTGAGTTTTTTTGAGTTATTCCTTGAGATCTATGATTTTTATCAATCGCTAAAGAATAACTATAGGCAAAAACTTCATTCGTTTTATACCTGCCTTGAGCCTGTTTATTATTTCCAAAAATCAGAGAAGATTCTTGATCTTGAGCCACATTAAAAGCGGGTTGAATTCTATCATCAACAGATAAAGAGGATTGATCCATGCTTTTTACTTTTTCTAATTTTTCAGCGAGCTTTACGGAAGATAGTTTTGGATCATAAAGCTCGGATTCCATGTTTTTATACTCTTGATTGAAGCTCGTCTCACCCCGTTCTTTTTTATCTGAAATTTTTAAACTATTTAAAGCCTGCTGGAAGCATGTTTTAAGACTTTCTTTAGAAAAGTCTTTTGTATAAGAAACTCCTGATTGATCCTCATTAGAAACTCTTAAAGCCAGGTTTTTATCTTCTGAACTAGAGTAATTTTTTAATTTTTGTTTCTCAAAAGAAATGCAATGGCTTTTGTTTTCATAAGCATAAAAATCAAACTCTACTTTGTTTTTTTGAGAGAGATCATCGAATTGGTTTTGAAAAAAATTTAATTCTTTTGAGCCAATCATTTAAAAGAGCCTTCTCCCGCTTTCGATTGCCCCCCTACAGTTAATTCAGACACTAAAATAGGAGGCTGACCAACAGTGACAGGAACCCAACCACTAATAGAGCCACAATGGCCTGGGCTTAATTTTAAATCTTTTCCTACTTTTTGAATTTTAGACAGAGTTTCTAAACCATTACCTATGAGACTAGCTCCTTTAACTGGTGTGCCTAGTTTTCCTTTTTTAATCCAACGAGCCTCTGTTACTGCAAAATTATAATTTCCTGTTCCTGGAGTTACAGAACCTCCACCTAAAGATTCAGCAAATAATCCCTCATCAATATCTTTAATCATATCTTCTAAATTTGATTCTCCAGCACCTATATAGGTATTTCTCATTCTAGAAGCTGGTGGACTTTTGTAATTTTGCCGTCTCGCACTTCCTGTTTTTTTATAACCTGTTTTTTGAAAACCTAATCGATCTACCATATAATTTTTTAAAACTCCTTTTTCTATAAGAGTGGTTTTTTGAGCTTTCATACCTTCATCATCGCTATTTATAAAACCGTACTTACCTTTTAAAGTTCCATCATCATAAGCTGTAACGCAGGAATTAGAAATTTTTTGATCTAACTTATCTGCAAAAACAGATTTTCCCCCTTCTACAGAAGTGGTTTCTAATCCATGACCACAAGCTTCGTGAAAAATAACCCCTCCAAAACCACTGTTAATAATCACAGGAAACACTCCAGCAGGAGCTTTTTCTGCTTTTAAATTTTTAAGAGCTTGTTTGCCTGATTTGATAGTTAATTCGTTTAAAGTGTCTTCTGAAAAAAAACTTTGATCACCAGCGATTCCATCTGTTGCATGACCACTTTCTTTTTCTCCTTGATGTTCGGCAATAGAGATCGCTTTAAAAAAATGATAAGGCCTAAAATCAAAAGAAAGCAACCCCTCTGAATTAGCGATTTGTACCTGTTTTTGACGACCTATTAAAGAGAGAAGCACTTGAGAGATTAAAGCATGCTCAGACCTTAAATTTTTATCTATTTTTTGAAGAAGATTTTTTTTACCTTCAAGATCTTTATCTAAATAAATATTTGGAAATTCACTAATAAAAGTTGGTGTAAAAGAGGTTTGGTCTAATAATTTTTGTTGTAATTTTCTTTTTTTAAGAAAAGATAATTGCTCTACAAGTTCTATCAGATTTTTTTCATTAAAGTTATTGGTGTAAGTATAAAGTTCTTCATTTCCATACAAAAGTCTTATCCCTATACCCGAATCCTTTCCAGAGATATAAGTTGTTTTAGAATCTTTAATCTCCATTTGATACGCTAAAGATTCTTCAGCATAAACCTCGCAAAAATCAGCGCCACAAGACAAACCTTTATTTATAATTTTAGAAAGTAAATTCTCAGATAATAACATTCTTAATAAGATAGCATAGCAGATTTTAAAAAGAAAGTTTTTAAATAACCGCGCCTCCTGTGACTTCTAAAACCGTTCCATTAATATAGGAAGCTTCTTCAGAACACAGAAAAAGACAAGATTGGGAAATGTCGTTGACAGTTCCTAGTCGAGATAAAGGAACTTTTTGAATTAAAGCATCTAGTATTTTTTGAGGCATATCTTTTAAAATATCTGTTTGAATAAATCCAGGGGCAATAGCATTCACTGTAAATCCCTTCTTACCTAATTCTCTAGCCCAGACTTTTGTAAAACCTATAACGCCCGCTTTAGAAGCTACATAATTGGTTTGACCAAAGTTTCCATAAAGAGCAACAACGCTCGATAAATTAACAATTCTTTTAAAAGAACATGCTTTATTAAAATAAGGCAGCACACTTTTTGTAACATAAAAAACTCCATTTAAATTTGTTTCTATCACTCGCAAATATTCTTCTTCTGTTATTTTAGATAAGCTTCTATCTTTTAGTATTCCTGCATTATTAATAAGGATGTCTATTTGAGGTAATTCTTGAGCTTCTTTTTGGCAGGATTCAAAAAAAGAAACATCGACTTTTTTTGTCACTATCTCTGGGTGAATTTTTTTTAATTTTTGGAGATTCTCTTCTGAATAATCCCAAATAGTAACTTGAGCTCCAGAAGTTAAAAAATCTTCAGCGATTTGCCGGCCTATTCCTTGAGCTCCACCTGTAATTAAAACCTGTTTATTTTTAAAATTAAAATTGAGAGAAGCCATCCAGATCCTTTGATATATTTTTTTCTAAAGATTCTATAGTTCCTCCACCAATTTCAAGAAGTTTAGAATCTCTCCAAAATCTCTCAACATGATACTCCCCTACATATCCATATCCTCCTAAAACTTGTATAGAGCGATCCGCTATATTCTTACCAATTTGAGAAGAAATAAGCTTTACAGCATCTGTATCTAATCTATGTTTTTTTGTTGAATCCCCGAGGGATCGAGCCACATCATACAAATAAGTTCTTGCGGATTTATATTCAGCATAACTTTGCGCTAAATGCTTTTGTATTTGACCAAATTTTCTAATTTTTTTTCCAAAAGAAGTTCTTTCAGAGGCATAACGATTCATTTCTTTTAAGCAACGACGAGCAATTCCTAAAGACATTGCTGCCAAGGTTAAGCGCTCTACTTCCAGGTTTTTCATCATATGAATTAAAGATTCTCCCTCCTCACCTATTCGATGAGTTTCAGGCACTTCACAATTTTCAAAAACTAATTCTGCAGTATTAGAGCTTCTCATACCTAGCTTATCTTCTATCTTTTGACCTACAGAAAAACCCTTAAAAGATTTTTCAACAACAAAAGTAGATAGTTTATCTCCTGTTTTTGCATACACTAAACAATAATCACAAGGAGTTTTATTCTCGTCTAAACTTCCATTTGTGATCCACATTTTTCGACCATTTAACACATAGTTAGCGCCTTTTTTTTCGGCTTTTGTTTTCATAGCCAGAACATCTGTTCCGCAATCAGGCTCTGACATGGCCATAGCTCCTATTTTATCACCTTTGCAAAGCGGAGGTAAGAACTTGTTCTTTTGCTCCTCATTAGCGTTTTTATAAATATTATGGGCGCATAAAACACTATGAGCTAGATACGATAAACAAAAACCGGGATCTGAACTGCTCAGCTCTTCATGAACTAAAACTGCAGCTGTAAAATCCATTCCCGCTCCTCCTAGCTCTTCTTCTTGAATTAATAAACCCAGAATTCCTAGAGGTCCTAATTTGCAAAAAAGATCTTTATTGAATTTTTCCTGCTTATCAAATTCAGCCGCTTGTTTTTCTAAATCTTGACGAACAAAGCGAGCAAGCATCTCACGCAAAGATTTGTGCTCTAAGCTAGGTTCAAAAATAGAAAAAGAATTCGACATAATGCTCACTCATATTAAAACTTTTTAATTCATAAGCATAGATATTTATCAAATAATTTTCATAGAAAAAACCTTTTGATTCAATAACAAGTAGGATTTATCAAGGGTGTTTTTTGAAATTTTTAGCAGGTTTTTATTTTGATTATGGCAACTTCTTAATCGTAAGTGAGCAGAGCGAAGACCTCCTAAATACCACCTTTGATCTCCTACATAAATAATATCTGAAGATTGAGCTTTCATTTGTTGAGCAACCTTTTTAGAAACGGAAATATAATTTTTTGGTAATTTATTATCAATTTGTATTATTAAATTACAAACCTTCTTCCCTTTTTTTAAATTAGGAGTGCCTTGTTTAAAAAATCTCATAGATTCTTCTAGGCCATTTAAAGTATATCTTGTTTTTTTAGAAGAGGATTTAGTTACTAAAGTTACTAAAAATCCTGTCAATGCCGTTATAAGCATCCCAAATAAAGCTCTAAAATAAATAGGATCTCCTTGGGAAGTTCCATAGACAAAATCTCTTAAGGGATAAACCCATTCTGGAAAAAAAAGTGTTAAAAAACTACAGGTCACTCCTATAATCAAGGAAATGCTCGCTGCTTTTCCGTTGAATCGAGGCCATAAAATTCCCAAAAGCAATGTGGTCACAAGCGATGGAATAATCATCATAATACCTTTATAATGAATGGACATTAAAGTTCCTTTTTGTTGATAAAACCAAATGACCAGAAGCAAGCCTAAAAAAGCAGAAAAAATAGAAAAGTATCTTGCGACACGAAGATAATGAGAATGACTCGCTTTAGGCTTGATAAGAGGCTTGTAAATATCATAAATACAAATTGCAGAAGCGGCATTAATTAAAGTATCGATAGTAGACATTAAAGCGGCCAGAAGAGCGGCTAGGATAAGGCCTAAAATAATAGGATGACTTTGAATAACATATAAAACAACTGTTACAAAAGTATGAAAACTATCTTCTATTTGTAAAAGACCAGAAGGTATTAAAGCTTGTTGCAAAGATTCTTGTTTCATCATTAAAGATTTTCCAAGCCAACCAACAGATCCCACAATCATAGCAGAAAAAGGAAGAGAAATTAAAATATTTGCAACACCAGCAATGCGAGCTTCATTAACACTTCGAATGCTTAAATATCTCATTAAGAATCCTTGATTTAAAAAAATAAAAGCGATGCTTCCTGCGACAGCATCTCCCCAAAACATTCCTACAGAATTGAAATATTGATTTTCTCTAAAAGGAGCAAAGGGAATACGATAATCTGTAGGAAGATAAGATAAAAACTCTTCAAACCCTCCCAGCACATACAAACCATATCCAAAAGTTAAAAAACCTACAAAATAAAGAAGCAACCCTTGAATAACATCTGTAAAAATAACAGCAGTTTGACCTCCTAAGGTTACATAAGTTCCCAGAACTAACACGATAATAGGAAGAGCATATATTGGAGAAAATCCAAAAATTCCTTGAAAAGCCAAGCCTATAGTAAAAAGATTGTAACCAATATAATAAAAAATATAGCTTAATAAAATAAAAACAGCGAGGTAACGAGAGAGTTTATTAAATCTTTTTTCAAAATATTCTGGAATAGATTTAATGCGAGAAAAATATAAAATAGGAAGCCAAGCAAAAAAGAAAAGCGGCATAATAAACCAATCGTTCATATAGCCCATAACACTGCTCATGCCTGTGTTAAAACCTTGTTGAGAGTATTTTAAATAACTATAAGAGCCTATTCCTGTAGCCATCATACTAAAAAAAGGAAGCCACCAAGCAAATCTTTGACCACTAAAAAAGAAATCATGAATGCTAGAGCTAAATTTGGAAAAATAAACTCCAAAAAAACTTATCATTAAAAAATAAGCACAAACTATTATTAAAATAATAATTAAAGTCGATGAATTAAAATTTGTAGCAAGATTCATATAGCAACTTTGTTACAAAAATATTAAATTTTCAAAGGAAATTTAATAGCCCACATAATCCAAAAACCTTGCATTAAAAAATAAAACAACAAACCTAAAAATAAAATCATTAGCCAGAGATTTTCTTCTTTTTTTCTTAAAAGAGATTTTTTTTGTGTAAAAATCAACAAAACACTAAGGCTACTTAAAAAAAATCCCAGCCCATAAGTGTAAAGGAAGCCTAACCAAGGACTTTTATCTCCTAAAGTTTGAACTAAATAACGAGGATAGTAATAGATAACAGCAGTCACAAAAGTAACCATTAAAAAAGTATAAGAAAAATGCTTGAGTGAAATACCTTTAACAGCCATTTTTTGAAAATATCACTGGCTTTTTTTTTAATCAAATTAAAAAAATATAAAGAAACCTAGGTTGAACCAGGGTTTTTTCTCCATAAAAAAAGCCGACGAAAAAATCATCGGCTTTTTATAAAAAAGCTGGCATCTTGCTACTCTCCCTTAAGACAAACTTAAAGTACCATCGCCGTTGGCGGGCTTAACTTCTGTGTTCGGAACGGGAACAGGTGTTACACCACCGCTATCGACACCAACAATCTTCATTTGGTCGAACTACTTATCCGTAAAAATAAGTAGTTCTAAACAATTTATAAACTTATAATCTGTTCAAATCATTCTTAGCAATCAAATGAGCATTTCTTTATAGAAATCTTACGACTTATTAGTATGAATCAGCTAAACACATTGCTGCGCTTACACGTTTCACCTATCAAGCTCCTAGTCTCGAAGCAGTCTTTAAAGCTTATAGCTTGGGAAAATTTATCTTAAGGTTGGCTTCCCACTTAGATGCTTTCAGCGGTTATCCATTCTGAACATAGCTACCCTGCGATGCCACTGGCGTGACAACAGGTTCACCAGAGGTTCATCCATCCCGGTCCTCTCGTACTAGGGACAGCTCCTTTCAATTTTCCTACGCCCACGGAAGATAAGAACCAAACTGTCTCACGACGTTCTGAACCCAGCTCGCGTACCTCTTTAATTGGCGAACAGCCAAACCCTTGGGACCTGCTACAGCCCCAGGATGAGATGAGCCGACATCGAGGTGCCAAACACCCCCGTCGATGTGAACTCTTGGGGGGTATCAGCCTGTTATCCCCGGAGTACCTTTTATCCGTTGAGCGATGGCCCTTCCACTCAGAACCACCGGATCACTTTGGCCTGCTTTCGCATCTGCTCGACTTGAAGGTCTTGCAGTTAAGCTCCCTTATGTCAATGCACTCAACACCTGGTTTCCAATCAGGTTGAGGGAACCATCGCGCACCTCCGTTACTTTTTAGGAGGCGGCCACCCCAGCCAAACTCCCCACCTGACAATGTCCCCCATCCCGATTAGGGATGTGGGTTAGAATTCAAAATTAATAAGGGTGGTATTTCAAGGCTGACTCCACTCAAACTAGCGTTCGAGCTTCAAAGTCTCCCACCTATCCTACACATATTCATTCTAAATTCATTGCCAAGATAGAGTAAAGGTTCACGGGGTCTTTCCGTCTTTCCGCGGGAACTCAGCATTTTCACTGAGAGTTCAATTTCACTGGGTATTTGGTTGAGACACTGAAAAAGTCGTTACGCCATTCATGCAGGTCGGAATTTACCCGACAAGGAGTTTCGCTACCTTAGGACCGTTATAGTTACGGCCGCCGTTTACTGGGGCTTCGATTCTTAGCTTCACCGAAGTTAACAAATCCTCTTAACCTTCCAGCACCGGGCAGGCGTCAGGCTGTATACATCATCTTGTGATTTCGCACAGCCTTGTGTTTTTGGTAAACAGTCGCTATTCCCTGGTCACTGCGACCTTTTAAAGCTTCACTTGTAAAAAGTTACACCTCAAAAGGCACACCTTCTCCCGAAGTTACGGTGCCAATTTGGCGAGTTCCTTAACCAAACTTATCCCAATCGCCTTAGAATCCTCATCCTACTCACCAGAGTCGGTTTAGGGTACGGGCCATCTTTAAAACACAACGAAGCTTTTCTTGGAACCATAGCTCTTTCCACTTCCGGAGACGAGGTCTCCTCGCATTAACTTCTGAGAGTTATGGTACGGATTTACCTATACCACCTCTTGCAAGCTTACACCTGAATCCATTAACAGGCTGGAAATACTTAATTCGTCACTCCTTTGTTATATATAAAGACGGGTAAGGGAATATTAACCCTTTGTCCATCGACTACACTAATTACAGTCTCGTCTTAGGTCCCGACTAACCCTGGGAGGATTATCCTAGCCCAGGAAACCTTGAGTTTTCGGCGCAGAGGTTTTTCACCTCTGTTATACGTTACTTATGCCAGCATGATCACTTGTGGGTCGTCCACTTGTCCTCACGGTCAAGCTTCAACCTAAGCCACAACGCTCCTCTACCACTTGTCAAAGACAAGTCCATAGCTTCGGTACCATATTTAGCCCCGTTAAATCTTCCGCACAAAATCACTAGACCAGTGAGCTATTACGCTTTCTTTAAAGGATTGCTGCTTCTAAGCCAACCTCCTGGTTGTATAAGTAACTTCACATCGTTTCACACTTAATATGGATTTGGGGACCTTAGCTGATGGTCTGGGCTCTTTCCCTTTTGTCATAGGACCTTATCACCCCATGACTGACTCCCGAAATAACTATCAATGGCATTCGTAGTTTGATTGGGTTTGGTAATCTGGTAAGATCCCTAGCCCATTCAGAGCTCTACCTCCAAGATAGAATGTTTCGAGGCTATACCTAAATATATTTCGAGGAGAACCAGCTATCACCCAGTTTGATTAGCCTTTCACTCCTATTCACAGCTCATCCAAGAAGATTGCATCCTTCACTGGTTCGGGCCTCCACGCGGGGTTAACCACGCTTCACCCTGGCCATAAATAGATCACCGGGTTTCGGGTCTAAAGCCACAAACTAACGCCCTATTCAGACTCGCTTTCGCTCCGGCTACACCTTATTCGGCTTAACCTTGCTTGTAACAATAACTCGCTGGCTCATTATGCAAAAGGTACGCAGTCACCCTTGCAATGCATAGGGCTCCTGCTGCTTGTAAGCGCATGGTTTCAGGTTCTATTTCACTCCCCTCTCGGGGTTCTTTTCACCTTTCCCTCACGGTACTAAGTTCACTATCGGTCGCCAATTAATATTTAGTCTTAGAGAGTGGTCTCCCTAAATTCCCAACGAATTTCACGTGCTCGATGGTACTTGGGATACTCTTTGAAGATAAGATTTTTTCGTTTACAGGACTATCACCTTCTGTGGTAGATTTTTCCAAATCTTTCTACTAAAATCTTATTTTATAACTTCATGAAACTTTTCTGGAAGTTTCTAAGAGTCCCATGACCCCTTCTATACAAGGACCAGAATCTTTAACATATAAAAGGTTTGGACTGTTCCCCTTTCGCTCGCCGCTACTAAGGGAATCTCTTTGATTTCTTTTCCTGAGGGTACTGAGATGTTTCACTTCCCCTCGTTTGCTCAATGGGAGCTATGTATTCACTCCCTTGTGTTGGATATACCAACGGGTTTTCCCATTCGGAAATCTCCGGATCGAAGTGTGTGTGCCACTCCCCGAAGCTTATCGCAGCTTACCACGTCCTTCATCGCTTTTTGACGCCAAGGCATTCTCCATACGCCCTTAATAATTTCTAAAATAACGTCTCATTTGATAATTTATGCCAAGAATGATTTGAAAAGATCAAATCATTTTTCCGCAAAAAAAATGATAACAAATTGTTATAAATTGTTTGTTTCTTAATATCATATTTTTATTTATATTTATTTACTATATATTCAATTTTCAAAGAGCAAGAAACGAAATCTACTTAAGGGCAATAAGGGAGTCAACAAATATTCCTAGTCTGAATAAAGTATAGCGATCTCATTACAAAAACTGTGGATAAGCCAGCAACACAAGGTCAGGCCCCTGGAGATTTTCATCTTAAAAGCTCATTTTTCTGTAAAATAGGAATTTTAGATCACTCTTCGCGAAATCTTAACAAAGGAGTTTTGTCGCAAAAAGCGATTTAAAGCTTTCTAAAGTCTTAAAAATCATAAAACACTTACAAAATAGATTTCTTTAAAAAAAAGATTCAAAAATACCAGTATTTTGTTTTAAACTCGAGGCAAGATGAAGTTTTTACTTATAGGATGTTTATTTTTTTCAAGTTCTTTTGCTGTGGCTCAAAAAGATCAAAGCTTCATTAAAAAAATAGTTCGAAATGTCAGTGGTTTTTTTAGTAAATCTAAAACCGAAACCGCAGGAATTAATGAAATTGATAAAGAAGATCTTCTGGGTCCCGATTATTACACGGTTATTTCTTCTACAAAAATAGAAAAAGAACTTCAGGATTATTTTAATTCTATTTTATCCATTTGTAATTTAAAAAACAAAAGTCATCACTATAAATTAAATGTTTTTAAAATTCGAGTTACTGAACTTCGAAATTATCTAGATGAAATGCTAAACGAAGTTCCTTCTCATAAAATTAATTACGCAAAACGCCTGAAGCTCGCTCATATTTATAGCCAAACTTCAGAAAAAAATGTGCAATTTTTAAAAATCATCAACTCCTCTTCTTTTAAAAACAAAACAGCTTCTTTAAAAAATGCATTTAATAATTTTTATGTCTTTTACTCTAAAAGAGATGAGGAAGATATTTCAGAATGGGCTTCTAAAATTATTCAAGGGATAGAATGCACAAAATAAATCTTATTTTGTGTTGCGTGCTTCTTGCTTCCATCAGTATCAAAGAAGCTTCTTCATTAAATAATATTCATTACGAAAAATGTGATGAAAATAGAATAGCTTTTACAAAAAAATTATTAAACCATGGGCAATATGAAAAATCCGATAACGATGTAGAAGCTCGGTTTTGTTCCGAATGCGATCCTGAAGATTCCTCTCATAGTTTTTTTGATTCTTTAGCTCCTTTATCTTTGAAAATTCCAGAAATTTGTTTTTTAGCAAGTGCCTCAAGGTCTGTTTCTAAAAAAGTTAATCACGAACCCAAAACCTATAAACAGCGGGAAAAAGAATCTAAAAAATATTATTATTGCGAATCTCCAGCATCTTCAAAAAACACAAGACGCTTTAAATTAAATAATAAAACTTTTCTACCTATGCGACCTTGTATTAATGAAGAGTATTTAAATATGACAATCAAATCCTTTAATTATATTTCTAAATGTTTTAATGTTTCTAATGATGGCAAGGTAGAACTTTTTAAGCTTTTTAACCACGAATCTTCATTCATTTCTAACAACAGAAGCGATACAGGAGCCCGATGTTATGGGCAGGTTACCTTAGGCGCTACTCAAGAAATAGAAAGACGAATTGCTAATGTAGAAACTAAAGACATGAGCGATCCTTACAATTTATATCAAAAAGCTTTAAAAATTTGTCCTGACTTAGCAAATCAAATCCTTATTCCTAAAGATATTTTAAATAAAAAAATCCGAGGTTCAAAATTAAAACAAAGGCAAAGACAAGAAAAGGAAAACGCTGTTCCAACATTTTGCCGATCCTCACAACATCCTCTGACCTGTTTTTTCTATTCTTTTTATAATTACATGTTAAATGATCTTGTTTATGAAGATGCTATTTCAGGCACATATCCTTCCAGAAAAACAGATCAACAAACTTTAAAAAGAAACAAGGACTTCCATCTTCCTTTAAAACCTTTAGAAATTATTGTCTTAAAAGGAGTTTTAAAAAATAAAAATTCAGGAAGAGAAAAAGAAACCACTATCGTTTTAAAAGATGATAAGGAAGTTCATAAAGTTATGGAGAATTTTAACTACGATACAAGCAAGGTAAGCATTAGAAAAATCCCTGTTTATGACGATCTTAACAAGGTTAAATTAATTGCCAAAACAACGGCTTACAATGGAGGAGTTTCAGTTATTTCAAAATCTTTTGAAGCCTTTGTCTTAAATATAAAAGACCAAATCTCTAAGTCTAGCTCGTGTCGAAGTTGCGCAAAAAATTCCACTAAATCTTGTCAAAAAGGAAGCCTCACTCAAGTGGCTCAATGTAAAGCGAATCTTATTACTGCCTGTCAAAATTCACAAACAAGCAGGAATAAATACTGCAAATACAGAAAACAAATTCTTGATGGCAAGCCTTTAAGTTTTAAAGTATTTAAACAAGATTACACAGATAATCTGAGAAATTTTTATCAAATCAATGACACTCAAGAAGAAATAAGAAAAGCAAGGAGTGGTAAAGGAAAATATGAAAAGAAAGTTAAAGGCATCCAAAACACTGCTAAAAGAAGACGCAATGAAGTTGCTAATTTTCATGAAAAAATTGAACAAGATATTCATGCTATAAGTGGCGATAAAAATGATAAAAATTTAAAAGATTTTTACAAGAATCAAGAAAATGGAGAAGAAATTTTCAAAAAAATGAAAAATAAAATCAACAAAAAATGCAACTATCTTCAAGAAGATAAATCACCTAAAAAATCACTCATACAATAAAAAGTAGTTTAAACACCAAAAGAAAATCCACACCCACAAGTGTCTTTGGCATTAGGATTAGAAAAAACAAAACCTTTTCCATTAAGGCCGCCATCAAAATCTAAAATCATTCCCATAATATAAAGGAGACTTTTTGCTTCAATAATTAAAGGAACCCCATTGGAAGTAAAAGATTTATCTGTTGTTAAAACCTGGTCATCAAAGTCTAATTTGTAAGAAAATCCAGAACATCCTCCTTCATTAATAGAAATACGAAGAGGTTTTTGACTCTCAATTTTGTCTCTACTTTTTAAATAGCGAATATGTTCAGACGCCGCTGATGATACAGTTATCATAAATTTATTTTATCTCTTTTAAATGCTATTTTCAAGAAAATCAAGATTTTGTTTCTAAATCTTTTTTTATATTTTTAATATCTTCATCATCTTCTATAAGAATATCACTTTTAGATTGAGCTTCATCCGGGTGCTTTTTTTGAGCTTTCTCTAGAAATTGTTTTGAAATTTTTCCTTGCTGAGCTCTTTCTTGTTGTTCTGTTAGATCAACAGTCAAATCTCCAAAACAATAAATTTGACAAGCCAGTCGTCTTTGATCGATATAATGACCTTTTCCAATAAGATTTAATTCTTTTACGGTAGGAGGAAAAACATTCATATCCCCCTCTTTTAAAAAGACTCGACAGTCTCCACAAGAACACATTCCATTGCAAGAAGATTGAATATGAATTCCATTTTCACGAGCAAGTTCTAGAAGATTTTTATCTGAATCTGTTTCTATCTCAATATTTTGTGGTATAAATTTTATTTTCATAATTATTTCACCTTAATTTTTATAAATTTTCTTTTTCCAGAGTTTAATATAAAACTATCCCCTGACTTTAAATTAATTTTTTCTTGGGCATTTGTTAGTTTTTGACCATCTTTTTTAAGAGCTCCTGCTAGGATGCTTCGACGAGCTTCGCTGGTTGAAGAGCTTAATCCTACTTCTTTAATAAAACTACAAATCCAAACATCTTGAGCGGGTTTGACAATTTTTTGTTTGATATCAGTAGGAGTACCTTTCTTTGAAAAAATTTGAACAAACTCTTTTTTAGCCTCTTGAGCCGCTTTTTCTCCATGCAAGCTATAAACTATAGATTCCGCCAGCAATTCTTTTTGTGATTTAGGATGAAGTTTTTTCTTGTTTATTTCTTTATCTAAATCACAAGACCCTTGTGTTAGAAGCGACCAATATTTATTTAATAATTTGTCAGAAATTTTCATGATCTTTCCGTAAATATCTCTGGGAAGATCATTAAATGATATTGCATTTCCTAAACTTTTAGACATTTTTTGCACTCCATCTACTCCCTCTAATAAAGGCAGGGTTAAGACACATTGAGGAACTTGATTGAAATGCTCTTGCAACTCTCTTCCTAAAAGGAGATTGAAAAGTTGATCTGTTCCCCCTAGCTCCACATCTGCTTTTATTTCTAAAGAATCATAAGCTTGAAGAGCAGGATAAAAAAATTCATGAAGACCAATCGATTTTTCTGATTTGTATCTTTGAGCAAAATCATTGCGCTCTAATTGACGAGCCACTGTTAATTTAGACATTATTTCTATAATAAATTTCCTTAAGGGCAATTTATCCAGCCATTTAGAGTTGTATAAAATTTTTGTTTTTTTAATATTTAATCTTTTTAAAAAATTTAAAAGATGGGTGGTTTTCATGTCTATATCTTTGGGATTTTCAAAGTTTTTTTGAGTCACCTGTTCAATATAGGTTCTAGCATTTCGACGAGCTTCTTTTTCAGATAAAAGAGGTCTTGTTTTATTTTGACCTGAGGGATCTCCTATACAAGCTGTAAAATCTCCAACAACAAAAATCACTTTATGACCTAAATCTTGAAATTGACGAAGTTTATTTAATAAAACGCTATGACCTAAATGAATATCAGGGCGAGAAGGATCAAAACCAACTTTGACTCTTAAAGCGCGTTTCTCTTTTAATTTTTTTAATAATTCTTTTTTTTGAATGAAATCAACCACGCCAGAAGAAAGAATCTCAAATTGTTTTTCAGGTTTTAAAAATTTAGAGAACATTTTAATCTTTCCTTAACGAGCGTGCTCTATAATTCGATACTCTCTAACAACATTCACCTTAACTTCTCCAGAAAGATTCATTTCTCTTTTGATTTTAGAAGCAATATCTCGGCTTAGCATAGTCATCTGACGATCCCCTAATACTTTTGCTGTATCCACTAAAACTCTAATTTCTTTTCCCGCTTGAATAGCAAAACTTCTAACAACCCCATCAAAACTATTCGCCACAGATTCTAAATCTTTTAATCGATTAACATAACTTTCTAATAAAGATCTTTTTGCTCCAGAACGAGAGCGAGATAAGTTGTAAGCACATTGCAAAACATGATCTAACAAGCTTAAAGCTTTTACTTTTCCATCATGGCAACGAATGGCTTGAGTGATTTCTTCTTTTTCTCCATGTTTTTTACAAAAATCAGATCCAATGACAGAGTAATTTCCTTCTACCCTATGAGGAACTCCTAAACCAATAGCATGAAGCAAGCCTGCACGACAGGCGACTTTTTCATTTAAGCCAATTTCTGAAGCCAATAGAGAAGCAATATAAGCAACCTCTGTAGAGTATTTTAAAAGATTTTGACCTTCTATAAAACGATACTGAAGACTTCCTAAAATACGAATTATTTCAGGATGAACATCATGAATACCTAAATCAAAACAAGTTTTTTCACCATCTTCTTTCATTTTTGAAAAAATTTCTCTACGGTTTTTCTCAACAACTTCTTCAATTAAAGAAGGATGAACCTTGCTATCTTCCATTAATTTTTCTAAAGTTTTTTTAGCAACAGCTCTTCGAACAGGGTCAAAACAAGAAATAGAAACTAATTCTTGCCCTTCTTCTATAATTAAATCAACCCCACAAGACGCTTCTAAAGCTCTAATATTTCTTCCTTCTCGACCAATGATTTTTCCTTTTGTAGAAGAGCCTACAATAGGTAGCGTTTCTACTGTTCTTTCAGCAGTCACCTCTGCTGAATAACGAACCATCGCTTGAGCGAGCATAAGTTTGACTTTTTCATCGGATTTTTTAGTCATATCTTCTTCAATTTGAGTCAGCCGATCATTAATTTCTTTTTTTATCTCCGATTCAAAAGTTTTTTTAAGTTGTTCTCGAGCTTCTTTTTGAGTCATAGAAGCAACGGCTTCTAAAGATTCACCGAGTTGCTGGTTGTATTTTTTTGTATCTTCTTTCAGGGTGTCTAATTTTTTTTCAGAGATTTCTAATATTTCTTTTTCTTCAGATAATTGTTTTTCTAATTTTTTTAAATCTGATTCTTTCCTATTGAATTCGTCTTCTACTTGTTCTTTTTTTTGATTGAGTTTGTATTCTCTATCTTTTAATTGTTCTCTCGTTTTTTTAATTTCTTCTTCCAGATCTTTTCTAGATTTTTCTTCTACTTCTTTTGTTTTTTGTTTGGATTGTCTCTCCACTTTACTGGCTTGAGATTTCGCTCTGTTTAAAATAAGATCCACTTCTTTTTGCAAGGTTCTGTTTCTTTTTTTAGACATTGATCGAACATAAAGAAGGAATAAAAAACTACCAACTAAAATACCAGAAATAAAACTTACTAAAGCTTCTAAAAAAAATCTATCCATACCGAATTGTCTCCTGATCTAAAACCTTCCCTGCTTTTATTTGAGGAATCAGCACGAATAAGTCAGTAATAATAATATCCATCATGACATCATGAGATTCTAAAGGAAGGTGTTTGTTATAAATTTGTTCTTGAAATGCAAGACCTATTTTTAAAGAAGATGCAGGCAGAGCTTTATCATAATAAGCTCTCCCACGGCCTAATCTCCCTCCTTGACGATCAAAAACTCTTCCTGGAACTAAAAAAATATCTATTTCTTCTACAGGTATTTTTTTACTTTTTTCAGGAATGGGCTCTAAGAGAGATAAAGAGTTTTTTTGAAAAGAATCCTGTTGCTTAGGGTGATAAAATTCTATTTGATCCTCGCGAATAACAGGGAATACAAAACGATTTTGATGGTGAGATTGGCAGAAAGATTCTAAAGATATTTCATCTTGCAAAGCCTGATAAGCAGCAACTGTCGAGCTTTGATTCCAAACATCAAGACAGGATAAATTTTCAAGAATTTGAGATGTTTTATTTTTAAAATCAACAGGCCTGATATTTTTAATTTTTTGCCGATACAAAGATCTTAATTGTGCTTTTTCTTCCCGCATTAAAGTCGAACTCCTTAAAAAAAATTTAAAAAAGAAAATTAATTATTTTTCTTTTTCAAAGTTTATATTCTTTGAGGAGGACTCTAGACCTTTCAATACACTTTTGGCTTTAGATTCTAAGCGATCTAAATTTTTATTTATTGCTTTTTTTAAAAAAAATCTATCTTCAGCAAAAGATAAACAGGTTAAAAATAAAGCTTTTTCAATTGAAATATTTTGGTGATTATCTTGAATGGCTTTGATTTTCTCCTCAACTTCAGATTTAAAAAACTCAAGAGTTTCTTTGTTATGTTTTGTTTTTAATTTTAAAGGATAGCCACATAACCGAATTTCATAAGTTTCCATTTTACACCTTAGTTTTTTTTGGAGATCTCCTCAAACCTTGTATTCAAGTATAAAACAAGTCTTTCTTTTCGTCAATTTGCTATTTAAGCCCTAAAACGCAACCTACTGCATTATAGCGAATTGTTCTGCCCTTCATCCTAAGGTAAGATCTTGAAGTTTCTATGAACTCTTTTTCTTCTCATTTTATGGAAAGGCATATTGGACCTCGCCCCGAGGATCTTTCTGAGATCTTAAAGGCTTTAAAGCTGGATTCTTTAGAGGATTTAATTCAATCCACTATTCCCGCTGAAATTTATCAAAAAGATACTTTTAACTTATCTCCTGCTCTTTCTGAGCCTGATCTTCTGGAAAAAATTAAAAAAATAGGAGAGAAAAACAAGCTTTTTAAAAATTATATTGGAATGGGTTACAATCCTTGTTTCACGCCCGGAGTGATAGCCCGTAATATTTTAGAAAATCCTACTTGGTACACTTCCTACACGCCTTATCAATCAGAAATTTCACAAGGTCGATTAGAGGCTCTTTTAAATTTTCAAACAATGATCGCGGATTTAACGGGAATGGATCTCGCTAATGCTTCTCTTTTAGACGAAGGAACAGCCGCAGCGGAAGCCGTTGTTTTAAGTAAAAATGCTAATGAAAAGAAACAAGAATCTTCTACTTTTTTTGTAGATCAATATCTTTTCCCTCAAACTTTAGATGTTTTAAAAACAAGATCTCAATCTTTAAATTTAAAAATGAAAATAGGAGATTTTAAAAGTTTCAAAGATGATTCGAATTGCTTTGCAGCTCTTATTCAATACCCCAATAGCCTTGGCTCTATTGAAAATATTCAAGATTTTATTCAAGATTTAAAAAAACGAAATATTTTTTCTATTGTAATTACAGATCCTCTCAGTTTGACTTTATTAATCCCTCCCGGAGAGATGGGAGCGGATGTAGTTGTAGGAAGCTCTCAAAGACTAGGGCTCCCTCTTTTTTTTGGAGGTCCTCATTCTGCTTATTTTGCCACTCGAGAAAAATATGCACGCTTTATTCCTGGGAGAATTGTTGGGGTTTCAAAAGATCGTCACAATCAAGTTGCACTAAGACTCGCTCTTCAAGTTCGAGAACAGCATATTAAAAGAGAGAGAGCGACAAGTAATATTTGCACATCTCAAGTGCTACTCGCTTTAACTTCTAGTTTTTATGGTGTCTATCATGGGCCCAAAGGACTTAAGAAAATAGCTAGTAAAATCAATACTTTAACAAAAAAACTTTATGAAATACTTTCAAATCATGAAGGGGAAATAAAAAATGAAACTTTCTTTGATACTCTTTCTTGGGAGTTAAACAACAAGGAAAAATCTCAAAAAATAGAGGAATTGTTTTGGAAAGAACAAATAAATATAGGAAGACTGAGTCCGACTTGTCTTTCTTGGACTTTAAATGAAACAACTCAGGAAAAAGATCTTCTCAAAATTGAATCTCTTTTAAAAAAACAAAAAACTTCTTCAAAAACACATAGAGCTATCCCTAAAAATCTTCAAAGAACAAGCAAGTATCTCACTCACCCTGTTTTTAATTCCTATCATTCTGAAACAAAACTCTTAAGATACATTCACTCTCTTCAAAAAAAAGAACTCTCTTTGACTCACTCTATGATTCCTTTAGGTTCTTGCACTATGAAGCTTAATTCTGTAACAGAAATGCAATCGCTCTTATGGCCTTGTTTTTCTGACTTACATCCTTTTGCTCCTAAAGATCAAAGCCAAGGGTACAAAATCCTTATTGAAGAATTGGAACAACAACTTTGTGAATTAACAGGTTTTGATCAATTTTCTTTTCAGCCCAATGCAGGATCTCAAGGAGAGTATGCTGGTCTTTTAGCGATTCAAGCTTGCCATAAACACAAAAAACAAACTCATAGAAATATTTGTTTGATACCCACATCAGCTCATGGAACGAATCCAGCAAGCGCTATTATGGCAGGACTTAAAGTCGTCCCTGTTGCTTGTACAAAAGAAGGACCTATTGATATCAAGGATTTGGATGAGAAATTAAAGATCTATGGTAACCAATTATCTTGTATTATGATTACCTACCCTTCTACTTATGGTTTTTTTGAAGAAGGCATGAAGGACATTTGCTCTAAAATTCACAAAAAAGGTGGCTTGGTTTATCTGGATGGAGCGAATATGAATGCCCTTCTTGGACTTTGCAAGCCTCGAAACATAGGCTTTGATGTTTGTCATTTGAATCTTCATAAAACCTTTTGCATTCCTCATGGTGGAGGCGGACCTGGTGTTGGGCCCATAGGAGTGACTGAAGAATTAAAAAATTTTCTTCCCTCTCATTGGAATTTTAAAACAGATTCTTCTCTTGGAGCTATTAGCTCTTCCCCTTACGGAAGTGCCGGAATTTTATCAATTTCTTGGGCTTATATTTCTCTCATGTCTCATGAGGGTTTAAAAAAATCAGCACAAGTAGCGATCGCTAATGCTAATTATATTGCTGAAAAGCTCCAGCCTTTTTACAAGGTTCTTTTTAAAGGAAAAAACAATCGTGTCGCTCATGAATGTATTATTGATTTTAGGAAATTTAAAAATACGGCAGGCATTACTGTTGATGATATTTCAAAACGACTCATAGATTATAGTTTTCATGCTCCCACTATGTCTTGGCCTGTACCTGGAACTTTAATGATAGAGCCTACTGAAAGTGAATCTAAAGAAGAGTTAGATCGGTTTTGTGATGCGCTTATTTCTATCAGAAAAGAAATTAAAAAAACAGAAAAAGATTCTCAATTTCCTCTTTTAAAAAATGCTCCTCATACTCTAGAAGATCTTATGAAAGACGATTGGAACTTTCCTTACTCTAAAAAAGAAGCTTTTTATCCTGTAGATTGGGTTAAAAAAAGAAAGTTTTGGACTCCCGTTTCTCGCATTGAAAATGCTTATGGAGATATTCATCTTTCTTGTTCTTGTCCCTCTATGAAAGATTTTGAAAAATTATAAACATTGTTCTTTAATTTTTGTGGAACAGTATTCTTGAATACGAAGACTGACGATTTGAAAAATAGATTTTTCATTAGCATCAATATCTATATATTGATCTAAATCCACATCGGAACCATCTCCTAATGCTACTTTATCAGAACCATCACCTTCTCCCTCGCCGCTAGGATATCTATAAGCATTTGAATCTTCATCATCACCATAAGGGCCAAAGCCACCACCTGGACCAGCGCCAACTTCCCAATGTCCATAATCATCTGGAAGAGTGTCGTAATTTGCTCCTCCATAATCATCATAATTAGGTGTGCCGCCACCCAAACCTGGACCACCACCTGGGCTACCACCTGGGCTACCGTTTTTTTCAATTCTACCAAAACCAAATTGTTCAGTATCTGCAGGTTTTGCTCCTTCTGGGAAACCATCATCATCAAGAGGAACTACCGAATCATCAGGGGCAGGAGTGGTGCCTGGCCCTCCCTCATCTTGATTAAACGCGAATTGAGTGCCTGTTAGATCTGTAGAGGAAGTTCCGGGAGTTCGAACATTTATAGGATTTTGTTGTGTCGCTGCCCGAACTTCTTGGCAAA
>JBPCUO010000087.1:0-2691 GCA_051011135.1 Bdellovibrionales bacterium | reverse complement strand
AAATATTTCTATAGGACCTTTTTGGCCCATAGCTTTTAACTTTCCTTTAGGGTAACCTACAAAAAATAACTGCTCTTTTGTTAAATTCAGTTTTCCTCGAGGTTTTTTTATGGGTGGAGGGATTTCAGATCCTTTGATATTTAATAAAGCCAGATCATGAACCGGATCTAAAGCTTGAATACTTATGACTTGAGCATCTAATAATTGTCTCTCTTGAAAAATTTTTATATAAGATAAATCTGTATTAATTTCAGAAACAATATCGTGTAAAAAGTGAGCATTGGTTACAAGTATTCCATCTTCTAAAATAAAACCTGTTCCTTCAATAATGCTTTTTCCTTGATAAAATTGTAAAAGAACAATAGAGTTTTTGACTTCCTCAACGCCAGAGGGAATGTTTTCTTGAATAATATCTATTCGAGCATAAGAATCAAAACCACAAAGCAATCCCATTGATACTACAAAAATTTGTAGTGCAAAATAAAAATTCAATAAAATTCTTTTTAAAGAAAATCTCATGAGTGATCTCCTTTATAAAAAAAATCTTCTATATAGTTATTATTTTTTACTAATTCGTTTAAAAAGTTTTTAATTTCTTTATTTTCTTCTTCAGCTGGTATCTTTAACCATTTTAAATCTTCTTTATTTTTAGTTTTAATTTTCATTTTAATAAAATACAGTGCTAATTTAGTTATAGCATACACATTTCTTAATTTAAATTGAGCATAGGTATCTTCTTTTTGAACTTCTTTTTCTAATTTAAATTGAGTATAGGCATCTCCTTTGAGAGCTTCTTTTCCTAATTTAAATTGAGCATAGATATCTCCTTTTTGAGCTTCTTTTAAAAGAAAATTTTTCGCTTTTTTAAAACAATCTTTAACAGATATACTTTTAGAACACTGCACTCCATACTCAGCATTTTGAAGAGAAAATAAATACTCACTATAAGAAAAATTAACTGTTTTTCCTAAAGATGAAATAGACTTACAAATACCAACGACTTCTCCTTTTTGATTAACAATAGGTCCGCCACTTGCTCCACGCTGATCACTATCAGAAACAGGTATACGAGCTTCAATAGCGCGATCTTCTATTTCATATATTTGTATAGGACCTTTTTGATCTACAACTTTTAATTGCCCATAAGGATAGCCTACTAAAAATAACTGCTCTTTTGTGAAATCCAGCTCTCCTTGATGTTTTTTTATCGCTGGAGGGATATCACCTTTTATATTTAACAAAGCCAGATCATGAACTGGATCTACAGCTTGAATGCTTGTAACTTGAACATCTAATAAGTGATAATCTTGTAAAATTTTTATTTGAGATAAATGACCTGAGTTTATTTGATTAAAAAAACTATCATTCCCATCTGAAAGAACATGAAAATTTGTGACAAGTATTCCATCTTCTAAAATGAAACCTGTTCCTTTATCTATTCCTTCATTAGTCTTTAAAAACAATTTTACAACAGAGTTTTTGACTTCCTCAACGCCATAGGGAATGTTTTCTTGAACAATATCTGTTTCAGAATAAGAATCAAAACCACAAAGCAATCCCATTGATACTGTAAAAATTTGTAGTGCAAAATAAAAATTTAATAAAATTCTTTTTAAAGAAAATCTCATGAGTGATCTCCTTTATTGAAAACTTCTATACACTTTTTATTTTTTGATAATTTCTTTAAATATTTTTGAACTGTTGAATCTTTTTCTTGAACTGCTAGCTTAAAATATTCAAAATACTTTTTTTCATTTCGATAAACTCTTTGTCCATCACGATGTGTAACATCAAGACTATGATAAGCTTCTCTATATCCTTGTTTAGCCGCCTGCTCAAAATACTCAAACGCTTTTTTTGTATCTTGAGGGACTCCATCGCCCCGATGATACATAAGACCAAGAAAATAATAAGCTTCTCTATGTCCTTTTTGAGCTGCCAGCTTAAAAAGTTCAAAAGACTTTTTGGAATCTTGAGGCACTCCATCACCTTGATAATACATAAGAGCTAGCAGAAATGTTGGAACAATATGTCCTTTTTGACTTCCTAGTTCAAACCATTTCGCAGCTTTCTTATATATTTTATGTACAAAAAACTGATGACCTAATTCATTTTGAGCTAATACAAATCCTTGTTGAGCTGCCTTATTTAACCATTTTAAATGCTTGATATATTTATAAAATGTTCTAAAGTATAAACTTAATTTATATTGAACAAAGGCATCTCCTTTTTGAGCTTCTTTCAGATGAAAATCTTCTGCTTGTTGAAAACAATCTTTGATAGATGTATTTTTAGAACATTGCACTCCATACTCAGCATTTTGAAGAGAAAATAGAGAATCGCTCTTAGAAAATATAATTTTTCTTTCAATATTTGAAGCAGAATGTAAAGCACCAACTAACTCTCCTTTTTGATTAACAACAGGACTACCACTTGCTCCACCTATATCGCTAGTAAAAACAGGCATATAAATTTCAGCATGATTTTTTGATTCAAATATTTCTATAGTGCCTTTTTGGCCCATAGCTTTTAATTTTCCGTTAGGATAACCTACAAAAAACAATTTCTCTTTTGTTAAATCCACTTTTCTTCGAGGTTTTTTTATCGCTGGAGGGATTTCAGATCCTTTGATGTTTAATAAAGCCAGATCATGAACCGGATCTAAAGCTTGAATACTTGTGACTTGAACAT
>JBPCUO010000086.1:0-2721 GCA_051011135.1 Bdellovibrionales bacterium | reverse complement strand
TTCTTTACAGGTCAACAGCTTTGCTTCTGTCTCTAAAGCAACCAACGAATTAGAATCTCTGCCTATGTATCATCGATTAGATCTTGCTTATCAATGGGCTGTAGGAGCTAAAACCACACTCAATGCAGGATGGATTAATGTGCTTTTTCAAACACCTCCTTTAGATGATTCTATTTCAACAGCGTCGCAAATTGATGAAGCCATTTATGAAGTTCGAGGACCTCATTTTTATATCGGGTTTAAAAAACTAATGTAATGAAACTTTTTTTATGTCTTTTATTATGCTTTAATTCTTGGCCCTTGTTTGCAAAGGAAAAAAAGAATTCTTTAAAAAAAATCACCAACTCTCAATCTCAAACACAAAAAGAAGCTTCGAAATCTCAAAGTAAAATCAATAACTTAGACGATCAAACTCAGAAAATAGTTCAAGATTACCGTCTGACATTAAAAAAAACTTACAACCTCAAAAAATACAATGAACAGCTTAGAATTTTTATAAAAAATCAAAAAAAAGAAATGCGAGCTTTAAGACAGCAAATTGAACAAGTCAAAGATACCCGAAAAGAAATACTTCCTCTTATGCTAACAATGCTTGATTCTTTGAATGAGTTTATCGAGCTAGATCTCCCTTTTTTGCTAGAAAAAAGAAAAGGAAGAGTTGCTACCTTAAAAGACATTATGAAAAAATCAGATGTTTCTGTTAGCGAAAAATATCGCCGACTCCTGGATATTTATGAAATAGAACACGAATACGGAAGAACTATTTCTGCTTATAAAGGAATGCAAAAAATAAAAGATAAGGAAAGATCTGTTAATTATTTAAGAGTTGGTCGTCTCGCTTTAGTTTACCAAAGCTCTAATAAAAAACATCTGGGTTATTGGGATTCTTCAGAAAAAAAATGGAAAAAACTTTCTAGATCTTATAAATCTTCTATTTCTAAAGCTCTAGCCATTGCGAAAAAACAACTGGCACCAGATCTTATAAAAGTTCCCACCCCTACTCCTATAAAAGGGATGCAGCCATGATAAAAACTAGATTTATTTTTCTATTTTTAATCTTTCCTTTATTATCCTTTGGAGAAGATACAAAAATCAAAACCCTCAATGATCTTTTTAAAAAAGTTCAACAAGATCAAATTGAACAAAGACCAGAACTTAAAAAAAGAGAATTAAAATTTTTAAAATTAAAAAATCAGCAACGAGTTTTGCTAAATCGAGCCTTATTAGATCTTAAAAAACAAGAACAAATTATGTTGTATTTACAGGCTATTTTTGATCAACAGGAAAAGCAATTATCTGATTTAGAAAATCGTTTAAATCTGGCAGCAGGAACTTTAGGAGAGCTTTTTGGAGTCTTTAAACAAAATTCTAGAAATTTAAAAAATCAAATTGAGGTTTCGTTAATTTCTTCTCAATATAAAAATCGACAAGATTTTCTTAAGGAGATATCTCTTAGAAAGAAACTACCAAATATTGAGGAATTAAAACAATTCTGGCTCCTCATTCAACAAGAAATGACAGAAGCAGGAAGAGTCGTTGAGTTTCAAGGTAGCGTTTTAAAACCCAATGGAAAAATAAAATCTCAATCCATTGTTCGTGTAGGAGCTTTTAATCTTATCTCTGAAGGCAAGTATGTGGATTATGAATCGGAAACATCTCAAATTGTAGAATTTCAAAAACAACCTTCTCGTCGTTTTTTATCTTTAGCAAAACGGCTTGAAACTTCTAAAAAAAGTCATGAAGCTTTTGGTTTAGATCCTTCTAGAGGAGCTCTTCTGGCTTTATTTATGAAATCCCCCAATCTTTTCCAAAGAATTCATCAAGGTGGACTTGTAGGATATCTTATTATCCTTCTTCTTATTTTTAGTTTGATTTTTTCAGGAGAAAGATTTTGGAAACTAAGACGACAAGAGCAACTTTTAAATTTACAAATAAAATCATCTAAAATATTAAAAAATAATCCTTTAGGAGAAATACAACAGGTTTTTGAAAGCAATAAAAATAAAAGTACAGAAGTTTTAGAATTAAAAATGGAAGAAGTTATTGGAAGACAAACTTCTCATATTCAAAAAGGCTTAAGCACTTTAAAAGTTTTAGCTTCTATCGCTCCTCTTTTAGGGCTTTTAGGAACAGTCACCGGCATGATTGGAACTTTTCAAAGCATTACTTTATTTGGAACAGGAGATCCTAAATTAATGGCAGGAGGTATCTCTCAAGCCCTTGTGACAACCGTATTAGGCCTTATTTCTGCAATTCCACTGATTTTAATCTATAACTACCTATCCACAAAAGCTCAAAATTTGGTGCAAATTTTTGAAAATGAAAGCCTGGGGTTTTTATCTGAGAAACAAGGCGGAAAATAAGATGTTTGAAGACATAAGTATTTTAATAGAAAAAGGTGGATGGGTTTTATGGTTTATTTTTCTGACTCTTTTAAGTTTTTGGTTGCTTGTTTTAGAGAGATATTATTTTTTTAAATACACTTACCCTAAAGAGGTCGAAAAGAAAAAAAACCTATGGCTTAAAGTCCAAAATAAAGACAGTTGGTTTTCTCAATGTATTTATCAAAAAATAATTTCAGAAGTTTCTAGGGATTTAAAAAAATACCTGCCCTCTATTAAAACTCTTATCGCTTTATTTCCTCTTTTAGGACTTTTAGGAACTATTACGGGTATGATTTCTATTTTTGATATTATCTCTTTAACAGGAACTGGAAACGCT
>JBPCUO010000085.1:0-3892 GCA_051011135.1 Bdellovibrionales bacterium | reverse complement strand
GAATGGTAGCTGCCATTTCAGGACTTTGTTTTAGTCATCATCTAGAAAAAATCTCTCATTATAAAATAGAATCTTTTATAAAAACGCTAGGATCCTTATGAGAAAAAGAAGAAGAAAGTCACCCGTTGAAGAAACAAGCATAGAGCTTATGCCACTTTTAGATGTTGTTTTTATTCTCCTTATTTTTTTTATTGTTACCACATCCTTTGTTAAAGAATCTGGAATTGATGTTTTAAAACCCACAGCTAAGACCGCTCAAAAAAAAGAAAAAGCAAGTATTTTTGTCGCTATAAAAGACAATGGAGAAATATGGATTCAAAAAAGAAAAATAGATCTTGGATCTGTGCGTGCTAATATTGAAAAACTTCATGCCGAAAGCCCTGAAGGAAGTGTTATTATTCAAGCTGATAAAAGATCTCAAACTGGAATTTTAATACAAGTTATGGATCAAATCAGATCCGCTAATGTTGAAAACATTTCCATCGCTGCTAATCCTAATGAAGCCACTCATTTTTAAATAGGAAATTTTTAAAAATGTTAAAATTCAAAAATATCAATAAAATAATTTTAAGATATCACGCTTTTTTTAAATCTTATTTCTTAAAAGGAATGTTTAAAATCTTTAAAGGCAAGGAAGCATCTTTTTATCCTAGATTACAGCCTTACAAAAAATACATCTACCCCAGTTTTGGAGCTTTATTTATTACGCTGAGTCTTTTTTACTTGATGACCATGCTTATTTCTCAAAAAAAAAATTTAGCTTCAAACCAAGATGATTCTCTTTCTATTCAATTTTTAAATACAAAAGAATTAGAAGATCTAAAAACAACCGATCGCCGTGCGCCTGAAAATCTCAAAAAAATAAAAAAAGCTCCTCAAACACCCACGATAAAATCTGAAAAAAAACAGCTTGAAAAACCCCAACTATCCTTGCCTAAACAAGATTTAAAACTTGCTAAAAATATTGCTAAAACAAGCAACTTCTCTGTTTTTGGAAATCAAAGGGGCTTGCCTCAAGGAAATTCAGAAGTGACTCCTATTGTTAGAATAGAGCCTAATTACCCTAGAAAAGCAGCTATTATGGGAGCCGAAGGCTTTGTCATCTTACAATTTGATATTACCTCCTTAGGAACAGTTACAAATATCTCGATTTTACAAGCGAGTCCTCCAGAAATCTTTAATAGAAGCGCAATAATAGCTCTTCAAAAATGGAAGTACAAACCCAGAATTTTAAATAATAAACCTGTTCTACAAAAAGCTTTAAAAGTAAGATTAGATTTTAAATTAGAAAAAACAAGATGAAAACACTTTTATTTTTACTTTTTTTTAGCGCTTACTCTCACTCTATTGTTCCAAAAAATAAAAAAGCGATTTCTAAGCTTAAAAAACAGTCACCCGGTTTGATTTCAAATAAAGTTTATAAATTTATAGAACGATCTCATGATTTAGCCAGTCAAAAAAAATACAACGCAGCTATTGATACTCTTAAAAATCAAGTTGCTCAACCTTATATAAAACAAGGAGAACAGGCTCAAATACTAAGATCTTTAGGATTTATTTATCTGCAAAAAGAAGCAACTCCTTTGGCTATTGATTATTTACAACAAGCTTTAGCCAGTCAAAAATTATCCTATAGCCTTCATCTGCAAACTTTGTTTTCTATAGCGCAAATAACTATTGTTTCTGGAAATTACAAAAAAGGAGAGGAACTTTTAAAAACATGGTTCTCTCTTTCAGAAAAACAAAGACCTGAAGCTTATATTCTTTACGCTATTTGTTTACTAGAACAAAAACAAAATAAAGAAGCTCTTAAATATGTAGAAAAGACCATCTCTATGGTTCGCCAACCTCAAGAAAGCTGGTTAAAATTTGCTCTTTCTTTTTATTTAAATAATAAAGATTATAAAAAAGCCCGACCTACTTTAGAAAAACTCGTTGCTCAATTCCCTACTCGTTCCAGTTATTGGAAACAATTAGCAGGAGTTTATATTCACCTCAATAACAACAAAAAAGCTTTAATCACATTAGAACTCGCTTATAAAATGGGACACCTCAATAAAGAGAGTCAATATTTAAATCTTGTTAAACTTCTTATGGAAGAAAACAACCCTTATCAAGCTGCTAAAATTTTACAAATCAACATGGATAATAAAAAAATAAAAGAAAATATTAAAAATCTAGAACTTATGGCTGATGCTTATGCAATTTCTAGAGAACGACAAATGTCTTTGTCTGTATTTTCCAAGATTTTTGGAACTTCAAAATCACAAAAAATGTACTCAAAATATGGCTTCCTTTTACTAAAAGAAGAAAAATGGAAAAAAGCAGAGGCTGTTTTTAAAAAATCTTTAACTCTTAAAAAAGAACTGCCAAAATTAGATAAAATTTATCTGGGATTAGGAATTTCTTTATTTTATCAAAATAAATTTGAAGAATCTTTAACCCCTTTTAGAAAATCTTTTGAAATTAACTCAGAACAATCCGCTGCTTTTTATTGGATACAACATGCAGAAAAAAGTTTAGAAAACCATTTAACAAAAACCTCTAAAATCTAAATGTCTTTTCAAACAAAATTAAGTGTTAATATTAATAAAATCGCTACTCTTAGGAATGCAAGAGGTAAAAACATACCTGATTTATTAGAAATGACAAAAATCATTTTAGAATCAGGGGCTCACGGAATCACAGTCCATCCTCGACCCGATCAAAGACATATTCGCTATGAAGACATTGCTCAACTCAAACGCCTTATGGAAAAATATCCAAAAGTAGAGTTTAATATTGAAGGATACCCTTCTAAATATTTTTTAAAACTTATTCAAGATTACCAGCCTCATCAATGCACCTTGGTTCCAGACCCTCCAGAAGTTTTAACCTCAAATGCAGGTTGGGCTTTTAAAGATTATCAAGATTTACTCATTCAAAGCTCGAAAGATCTTCGTGCTTTTAATGTTCGATCTAGCCTGTTTCTAGATCCTTTTTCAATGAACGAGGAGGCATGGATATCTTTAAAATCCATCTCTCCTGATCGTATAGAGCTTTATACAGAAGCTTATGCTGAAAATTACAATACTCCAAAAAGAGAAAAGATAATTTCGGAATACCAACAAGCCGCTTTAAAAGCCACCAACTTAGGATTAAAAATCAATGCTGGACATGATTTAAACCAAAACAATCTATTCTATTTTTTAAAAGCTATTCCTGAAATAACAGAAGTATCTATAGGCCAAGCTTTAATCTCTGAATCTTTAAAAGAAGGTCTGAATATTACAATAAAAAAGTATCTTGATATTCTATCGTAATGCCATTATTTATTTAAGCAACCTTGAATTTTCATCATATCCTGATTGAATCTGGTAACACATTCCTGCTTTTCTTTTTCGGGCCTGTCTTCTTTTTTGCAATTTTGATAAAAACGAGTAGCTTCCTTATCTAAAGTTAAAGAGTTTGAAGAAGCATAAGGAGATATTACTTTTGGATCTTGAGAAGCGATCTTATAAAAAACATCAAATTCTTTTTCATCAACCGGAGAATACTCTTCGTAACTCACTCTATGATATTTAGATATAAGAATCAAACGATGATGATATGTTAAAAAACAAAAGGTAACTTTTGGAGCAGTGTTAATGCAATATTGATACTCTGATCTTAATTCGCATATCTCTTTAAGAACAGGGTTTTCATTTTGAACTTTGGTTTCACTTTGAGCAATTCCTGAATTTATTAAAAATACCAGCATAAATAAACTAAACTTTTTCATAAGATCTTCCTTTTTTTGAATAAGAATTTCATTGTTAAAATTCTTTCTATTGCATTATTTCTATTAAATTATTTCACAGTCAAGCAATCAAAAAATATAATTAAAGTATTTGTGAGAACTATAGATTAATAA
>JBPCUO010000084.1:0-12459 GCA_051011135.1 Bdellovibrionales bacterium | reverse complement strand
GTTTTAAAGTGATGAGGTTTAAGGGCAGGATGTATTGCAAATCTTCTCGATCCCATTGTTTGCTCCTTAAAGGAGTGTCAGCTTTTAAGAGATCTAAAACCACTTTTAAAACTTGAACTTCTAGCTTTAATTCTTTTTGGCCAGTTGTTTGTGCTTGTTTTTCCAACTTTTTAAACCGTTTCTCGACCACTTCTAAATCGGCCAAAAGGAGTTCTGTATTAATGATTTCAATATCTCTTTTGGGATCTATATTATCATAAACATGCGTGATTTGACGATCCTCAAAACCTCTCACAACTTGAAGAAGAGAATCGGTAGATCGAATATGTGATAAAAATTGATTCCCTAAACCTTCTCCTTGAGAAGCTCCTTTGACAAGGCCAGCGATATCTACAAATTCTAAAAGAGTGGGCAGGGTTTTTTCAGGTTGAAAAATGTGGGAGATTTGATCCAATCTTGAATCCGGAACAATCACACGACCTAGATTGGGATCTATAGTGCAAAAAGGATAGTTCGCAGATTCTGCAGCTTTGGAGTTGGTTAAAGCATTAAAGATAGTGCTTTTTCCAGCATTAGGTAATCCAACAATTCCACATTTTAATCCCATAATCGTTTAGACCTTTTGATTGAATTTATTACTTGCGGATTCAAAATCTTCTTTTAAAAAACATAAAACCGCTTGTTCTGCTTGATTTAAAAACTGAGGGAGCTGCTCCATTTCTTTAGAATGAAAAGGAGCTAAAACAAAATCAGAAGTTGATATCATAGAATTTTTTTGATCCACCGATTGAACTCCTAATTTTAATCTTGCGTAAGTATCCGTTTTTAATTGTTCGTGAATATTTTTAATTCCATTATGCCCACCATGCCCTCTTGATTTTTGAAATTTTAAAGCTAAAAAATTGAGATCTTTATCATCTTGGATGATTAAAATATCTTCTGCAGGAATTTTATAAAATTGAGCCACTTCAAAAACAGCTTCACCAGAGAGATTCATATAAGTTTGAGGTTTGGCCAGTAAAACAGTTTGTGATTCTATTTGTGTTTTTAAAAGCAAACTTTTGTGTTTTTTTTGAAAAGTAGATGCTTTAGCAAGACGATCAATCACCATAAAACCAATATTATGACGAGTGAATAAGTATTTTGTTCCGGGATTTCCTAAACCTACTATGAGTTTCATTAAAAATAGACACGCTTATTTTTTAGAAGTGCCATCCTCTTTTTTAGCGTCTGGGGCGGCTCCTGCTTTTGTTGCATCAGGAGTTGCTGCTGTTGTTGTTTCTGTTGCTGCTGCTGTTGTTTCTGTTGCTGCTGCTTCTTCTTCTATAGATACAACAGTGCAAAGAGTTCTTTTGGGGGAAGTAATAAGTTTTAAGTCTTCTGATATTTTTAAATCAGAGACATGAAAATTTTCATTAAGACCCAGTGGAGAAACTTCCAGATTTAAAGAGGGAGGGATTTTATCGGGCAGACATTCAATTTCAACATGTCTTAAGATGATATTAAAAACTCCGCCTTCTTCTTTCACACCTTTTGGAGTGCCTTGAAAAGTAATATCAACACTGACACGAATAGGTGCTTCCATATCTAAAGATAAAAAGTCCATGTGAATAGGATTTCTTTTAATTTTATCAATGCTGACATCTTTTCGAATCACTTTGAGTCCATTTAAATTTTTATCTTCTGATTCAAGAGTGAAAATTTTATTATCGTATTCTTTTTTGTAATATTTATTAGCCAGCTTTTCATTAATGCAAAAAGGTAAATTTTTTTGTTTAGGTCCATAAACAATAGCAGGAATCTGTTTAGATTTTCTGAGCTGCTTGTTTTTCTTTCCAAAAGTTGTTCTTAGTTGAACCGAAATACTTAAATTTTTAGTATCCATTGTTACCTCTTTTTATCCTAGAGTTTCTTTTACTCTTTTTTGGGGATTTTCACAAGTTTTGGAATAAAAAATCTTATTTAAATAAGGTACTAATCGAGTTTTTATTGGCAATTCTTTGAATAGCCTCAGCAACTAGAGGAGCTAGGTTAATAGATGTGATTTTTCGAGATTTAAGAGCTTCTTCAGAAAGGGGAATTGTATTTGTGACTAAAACTTCTTTAATAGGGCTTTTTTCAATCGCTTCGCAAGCCGATCCTGAAAACAAAGGATGGGTGACAATAGCAAAAACTTCTTTGGCTCCATATTCTAAAAGTTTTGAGGAGGCTTCACAAAGCGTTCCTGCTGTATCAATAATATCATCCACTAAAATGGTGGTTTGACCTTCGACTTTTCCTACAAGGTGAAAGGCTTTGGCTTTATTAGGTCCTTCTCTTCGTTTATCAATCATAGCAATATCAGCTCCCTCAATTTTTTTAGCAAATTGGCGAGCTCTTTCCATACCTCCAGCATCAGGGCTGACAATCGTGATCTTTTTACTTTTATGTCGAGCAAGCCAAGCTTCCGCTAAACTAGGACCTGCAAAAAGATTATCCACAGGCTTGTTAAAAAATCCTTGAATTTGAGCCGAATGCAAATCCATCACAACAAGGCGATGCGCTCCAGCAACCGAGCACATATCTGCCATGCATTTTGCAGAGATAGGAACACGAGGCGCTGACTTTCTGTCCTGTCGAGCATAACCATAATAAGGCATCACTAAATTGATTTCGGAAGCAGAAGCTCTTTTAAGAGCATCTAAAATCAAAAAAAGTTCCATATAGTTTTCATTTACAGGAGGGCAAGTGCTTTGAATCACAAAAACACTAGAGCCTCTAACATTTTCTTGAATTTCTACAAAAGTTTCTCCATCAGCAAAGCGAGACACTTTCATTTGCCCAAGAGGCTTTCCTAAATGGGAGCTGACCGATTCAGAAAAAGCAGGATTAGAAGTACCAGAAAATATTTTCATGCTTCTTTTTTTACATACAATAGATCTGCTAAACTGTCTAATTATTCTTGATGAGATTTGTTGTTACTCATCAAAAAGTTATTAGGATTTTAATTTAAAAAAAGGCCCGAGAATTTCTTCTTGTTTTTTAAAAAGTTCTTGGCATCCTTTTTGAGCGACTTCCACCATTTCTAGGAGTTGCTTTTGAGAGAAAGTATTTTTTTCAGCCGTTCCTTGTATTTCTATAAAGTGACCCTCATCTGTCATAACAAAATTCATATCTGTGTCACAGTTTTGATCTTCTTTACAATCGAGATCTAAAAGTATTTGAGAATTTGAAATACCAACGCTACAAGCAGAGACATAATGTTTTAAAGGAATCTCAGGTAGGAGATGCTTATCTTTTAATCGGTTTAAAGCGAGGCCTAAAGCAACAAAACCTCCTGTAATGGCTGCCGTTCGTGTTCCTCCATCGGCTTGCAGTACATCGCAATCCACTTGCAAGGTTCTTTCTCCCAGTTTTGAAAGATCAACGGAAGCTCTTAAACTTCGACCAATCAAACGAGAAATTTCTTGAGAGCGCCCACTTTTAAAAGATCTTTCACGAGACATACGCACATCTCCAGAGCGAGGGAGCATCCCGTATTCCGCAGTCACCCAACCTTGTCCTACTTTATGAAGCCATTTAGGAGTTGTTTCAGAAACACTGGCTGTGCAAATCAACTGGGTGTTTCCCATAAAAATTTCTACACTTCCTTCAGCCCATTGATTGACATGAGTTTTTATTTGAAGAGGTCTTAATTGATCGAGGGTTCTGTTGTTATCTCTCATAATAGCTCCTAGTTTTGTTTTTGAGTTGTAGTGGTAGGTAAAAAGGGAATATCTAAAGTTTGTGTTGGAAAAGCAAAGGAGACCTGTAATTTTTTACTCAGTTTTAATATTTCTAAAAAAATATTTTGTTTTTGAAGCAGCTCCTCATCCCAATCAGAAACTTTTAAAAAGAAATTAATAAAAATTTTCAAACTGGAAGCTCCATAACCTGAAAAATAAACTTGAAAGTAATCTTGCCTCACAAAAGAATTGGCTTTTAAACTAGTTTTCACACCCTCGATAAAAGCTTCAATCTTTTCAGGGCTGGTGCTATAAGTCAGATCTAAGGTAACACGAGTTCTTCTTGATTTTCTGCGACCTAAGTTATCAACAATAGAATTGGTCACCATCGAATTAGGAAGAGTGACTAAAGAATCATAAAAAGTTTTTATTTTTGTAGAACGAAATCCAACATCTTCTACCGTTCCCTCAACCTCTCCACATTGGATCCAATCTCCTACAGAAAAAGGTTTGTCTATCATGATGGTCAAACCTCCAAATAAATTGCTCAAAGTTTCTTTAGCCCCTAGAGCAATAGCAACACCACCAAGACCTAAACTTGCTAGTAAAGAGGTGACATTAAAACCAGAATTTTGAAGCACTAATAAAACCACAATAAAAGTGAGGATGAGTTTAATAATCTTTTTAGAATAGGGGATTAAGTTTTTGTTTAAAGTATCATGATTTTTTTTAAGAAAACCTTGGAGGTAAAGCTCTAAAAGATCTAAAACTTGATAAGAGATAAGAATTAAAGAATATCCAAAAATAAATTTAAGAGGTTGTGCAATAAGAAGATTTACATGTTTTTCTAAAGAGAGAAATTGCAAGCTGACAGACCAAAAAGCACAAAGCACTAAAAGAGCGTAAGGAGCTTTAGAAAAAGATAAGAGTTTATTTTTAAGCTCTAAAGGGAATCGAGAACTGATTTTTAAAAACAGGTATTTAATTAAGGGATAAGAGAGCCTAGCACACAAGATTCCTGTTACAAAAACAATCCAAATATTTTTTAAAAATATTTTTTTAAGTTCTAGTATTAATTCCATAAATTTTTCTCCTTAAGCCAAGAGGGGGTTAAAAATTTACTCATATAATTTCGAATTCCATCAGGGAGTATAACAACACAGTTTTGACCTTTTTTAAGGCGAGGAGCTTCTTGAAGTGCTGCCCAAACAGCGGCTCCACTGGAGCCTCCACAAAGAAGACCTTCTTTTCGAATCACTTCTAAAGCCATTTCAAAAGAAGTTTGATCAGAAGTTTTAATCCATTTAGTGACGAGGCTTTTATCGAGGGTGTCAGGGATAAAATCATAACCAATTCCCTCGACTTCATAATTTTGTATTTCTTCTTCTCCTGCTAAAATAGAACCTACAGGATCCACTCCAATAATCTTACAATCGGGGCAGGTTTTTTTAATTCTTCGAGAAAGACCTGTTAAAGTTCCACCCGTTCCTGCACCTATCACGACCATATCGACTTGGTTATCAAGATCTTTTAAAATTTCCACAGCCGTTCCTTCGTAATGAGCCATAGGGTTTGCTGGGTTAGAGTACTGATCTAAAATGTAAGATCGAGGGAGCTTTTTTTGTAATTTTTTAGCAACACTAATATGACTTTTAGGATCTTCAAAAGATACTTCGGTAGGAGTTCTTATAATTTCAGCCCCTAAAGCTTGAAGAGTGACCTCTTTTTCGTGACTCATTTTTTCAGGCATAACAATAATGACTTTATAACCCAGAACCACTCCTGCTAAAGCAATTCCTATCCCTGCGTTTCCACTAGAGGGTTCAATAAGAGTATCTCCGGGAGAAATCAATTTATCTTTTTGAGCTTGCATGACCATGCTGAAACCGATTCGATCTTTGACAGAGCCCCCAGGGTTAAAAAATTCACATTTACCATAGAGAGAAGCTTCAAGATGCCGCGATATTTTTTGAAATTGAATAAGGGGTGTATTTCCTATCGTTTCTAAAATGTTATGAGCTTTCATAGGGTCTTAATAGGTTTACTCAAAAAGAGTTTTTCTTACAATGTTTTTTTAATATTTTGAGATTTATTTCCCAGAAAACAAGTCTATTTCTTGACTGTTTTTTTGATTTAGTCCTTAATCTTTTTGATGCGCCCTCTGTCCCAGCTTGAATATAAAAAAAAGGCTCGAATTGTTTCATTAAAGGGGGATGATTTCGCGAATTCTTGTTGTATAGAAATGGGTTTATGCCAGGATTCTGTTATAGAAGTTCTGGGCCGTCTTCCTTTTGGAGGTCCTATGATTATCCTTTCTCAAAATGGGAAATACATTGTGAGAAAAAAAGATATGGAATCTATTCTTGTTGAGGAAATCTAAGTCGCATGCCGGTGCCATTTAGCAAATCTATCGTTCTTGTTGGGCCACCTAATAGTGGTAAGACCACTTTGTTTAATTGGCTAACAGGATTCAAACATCGAGTCATTAATTATCCAGGCTCTACCGTTTTAATCTCTTCTGGAAAATTGTACAAGAAATACAAACACGATCTTTCTTTAATAGATACTCCGGGGACTTATAGTTTATTTCCCAAATCTTTAGATGAAAAAGTCACTCGAGATTTTCTTTTTGAAAATAAACAGATTGAAGCTCTTGTTTTGGTTTTTGATGGAAGCAAATTGGAAATACAACTTCCTTTATTTTTTCAACTGAAAGAAGCAGGTTTTAAAATCATCATTGCTTTAACAATGTGGGATTTGATTTCTGATCAGGATTTAGATTTGCCTCAATTAGAAAAATCTTTGGGAGTTCCTGTTGTTCCCATCAATGGCTTAATGGGAGGAGGGGTTTTTGATCTGGTAAAAAAGATAAAGATGATTTCTCAATCCAAAACTTCAAACATTAAAAAAATAAAAGATTGGACTCTTAAAGAACTCAATACAACTCTTAAGAAATCAAAAGAAATTTACGCTTTGATTTCTAAAAAAGTTATTAACAAAAGAAAAAATCTTTTTATCTCTGATAAATTTGACCAATTTTTTTTACATCCTAAATTAGGCTTGGTGTTTTTTGCACTTATTATGTTTTCTCTTTTCTCCTCTCTTTTTTGGCTGGCAGAGCCTTTTATGGGATATGTGGATGGGTTTTTTTCTTTTTTGATAGATAAAACCTACCATATTAACCCTCAATCTTTAGCCCTTCGTTTTTTATCTCATGGTGTTTTTGCAAGTTTTGGATCGGTGTTAATTTTTGTTCCTCAAATTTTTATATTATTTTTAGGGATTTCTCTTCTGGAAGATACAGGGTATTTGGCTCGAGCCGTGGCTTTGGCAGATGGGCCTTTATCTAAAATAGGATTAACAGGTCGATCTTTTATTCCTTTTTTATCGGGTTATGCTTGCGCTATTCCTGCAGTGATGGCGGCTCGTAATCTTTCTTCTTTAAAAGAAAGATGGATGGTGTTTTTTGTTATTCCTTTAATGTCTTGCTCGGCAAGATTGCCTGTCTATGCTTTATTATTGAGTTTTTTATTTTATGGTCAATCCTCTTGGAAACCAGGATTGTTTTTAAGTTTGATTTATGTGGCTTCTTTTTTAGTGGGAATTCTGGGAGTTTCTCTTTTAAATTTATGGATTAAAGATGACAAAAAACAAAAACCTTTTTTACTGGATCTTCCTGTGTATCGAAAACCTGTTTGGAGTCAGACTTTTTATAACTCTTGGAAGAGAACAAAACATTATGTGGTCAGCGCAGGGCCTGCTATTTTTACGGTTGCTTTAATTGTTTGGGCGATGACAAACTTTCCTCAAGTTCCCCAAGGTTCAGAAGTTGAACAGATTCAAGAAAGTTATGCCGGTCATATTGGAAAAGTCATAGAGCCTGTGTTTGAACAAATGGGAGTCGATTGGAGAGTAGGAGTAGGTCTTATTGCCGCTTTTGCCGCTCGTGAAGTTTTTGTATCTTCTTTGGCTCTTGTTTTTAGTGTTTCTCCTGTTAATGATGTCAGCATGACAAGTTCTTTAATAGAAAATATGAAAACGGCTGTAAACTCTCATGGAGAGCCTTTATTTTCTATCGCTAGTATCATTTCTTTAATTATCTTTTTTATGATTGCTCTTCAATGTGTCTCTACAACAGCAATTATTTATAAAGAAAGCCGCAGTTTAAAGTTTGCCATTTTTCAACTCGTTTCTCTTAATGTTTTAGCTTACTTTTTAGCCACCTTAAGCTACCAAATCCTCCATAAAATCCTCTAAAAAATCCTTTTTTCCCAAACCAGCTAGACCTTGTTCTTAAATTCTTTTTTTAGAATTTTTTTGTTTAATTTCTAGAACTTATCATCCGATAAGTTTTTCAGGGTTAAGCAAGAGGTTTAATCCTGGGAAAATTCATTAAGTCATCATTAGGAGGTTTTATGAAAAAAATAGTAAGTTTGATGCTTGTTTTTGCATTTTTAGGCTGTGGCGTAGAAGATGAAACTGGTTTTACATCTCTAGATGGAGCTTCAGAATTTCAAGAGTCTTTAGAAACAGTAGTTAACGAAGTTAATACTGAAAAAGAAAAAATAGGTCGTCGTAAAAATAAAAAAGGTGAAAGTGTTAGAATTGAAGTAGGTGGTAAAGATTTGCATCCAAAAAAGGAAGTAGAAACCGCTATCTTTGAAGTTGATATTTTTAACAATAAACAAACGGCATCTGAAAAAATAGATATTTTATTTTATGCAGGTGGTGAAACCAAAAGTTGTCTACAAGATTTTTCAAATGATATTCGTAAAAAAGGATTTCTTTCTCATTTAGATGATTTTGACTGGCAAGTAGGAGTTTCTCTTTTTGCAAAAAATCCTAGATTAGAATCTTTAGAAAACCATGGAAGAAAACTAGTCAGACGAGGTCAAGTTATTCAAGTTTTAAAAAGCGATCAAGTTGATGTTGAACGGGCAGAAAGATTATTACTAGATACTTTATCTGATAATCCAGTCAGAGAGTATGCTCAATACGATCCCACAAGAGATCCTAGTTTCAAACAAGGTCTTCCAGCAGAAGATTTTATGGAATCTTTAGATCAGATTTTATCAGACAGCAGAAAAAAACCACAAGGAGAGCTTTATGTTATTGTTTTTGATTACGAACACTTTCCTTATTATACGCAAAGAGAATGGAAGAAATTTTACAAAAAACACCCTAGCTTAAATCTGGTTTTATTATCTTCTAGAAGAGTAACAGTTTCTAACTTTTCTCATGTTTCTGACAATCCAAAGTTTAACTTTGAGTGGCTCCCAAAATGTAACAGAGAAGGAATTTCTCAAGCCGTAGTGGATGTTATTACAAAAAAATAATTTTCGATATTATAAATAAAATTTAAAAAGCCAGATTCTTCTGGCTTTTTTTTATTTCATAATTCTCAATATTATAAATAAAATTAAAAATAATCCTCATCCGTAAAGGCGTCTACTTGAATAGCGTCCCAACGAGCTTTTTCAGCCAGTTGTAAGCTTTCAAACTCTTCTTTAGAAATGATTCTAGTTTCTAAAGCTTGGAGCATTAAAAACTTCACTCGCTTTTTTGGAAGCTGTTTCTTTTTAATAGCCACTTTGATTTTTTTAACTGTGTTTTCTGATTTTTTAACCAGGTGATAAGCTTTTTTTAATTTTTGCATTTGATGATCTTCGTTTTTATGAATGTAAATATTACCTGTTAAATCATCGCGAAAGTTTTCATCATCTAAAAAAGCCTCCACTAATTTTTTTGAAATTTTATCACTAGGTGGAGATCCAATAGAGTTTAGTCTCAATAAAAAGAAAAGCAGATGTCTGATAACAGGGATTTTAATATTAGATAAAATGTTTTCAACAGAAGTTTGAATTTGATAAAAGCAGTAATCCAAGCCCCAACGAACCACAATCCACTCTGAAGGAGAGCGTCCTTTTTTTTGCCAATTCCAAAGAAGAGCTGTCGCCATGTATTGATAAGAGAGCATATCTGCAAATCGTCCCGTGATTTTTCCTTTAACTTTTAACTGAGCTCCAAAAGCAAAAAGAGCGAGATTAGTTAACCAACTAAAAAGAGCTGAACTCCATGCTAGTTTTTGAAGATATCGATGCCCTCGGCCTAGATAATTTAAAGAAATATGAGAGTATCCTCTTGTCAGTGATAAAATCATCATACGAGCTGTGTTACACAAAATTTGATAAGTATGCTTCCATAAGACCCTGCCAAAAGCTTGAAAATCATCAGCTTCTAAAGCTTTGATTTCTTGATAAGCATAAGGATGAGCTCTTAAAGATCCTTGTCCATAAATGATTAAAGTTCGAGTTAAAATATTAGCTCCTTCTACAGTGATAGCAATAGGAAGAGAAGTGTACACACTGGCAGTCATGTTTCTTGGTCCAAGGCTCAAGCCTGCTCCACCCATCACATCCATTCCCTCTAAAGAAACTTGTCTTGCCAGTTCTGTCGTGTTGTATTTTGCAATGGCTGTCACAATGGGAGGATGTATTCCTTGATTAAGAGCACTAAGAGTATAGTTTTGACTGGCAGAAATTAAATAAGTCAAACCAGCCACGCGAGCTAAAGACTCTTCCACTCCTTCAAATTTTCCAATAGATAAGCCAAATTGTTTTCGAATTTTAGCATGATGACTCAAAACCCATGCAATCCTTTTACTAGAACCCATCGCTAAAGAAGGTAGAGAAATCCCTCGGCCTACAACGAGGCACTCCATGAGCATTTTCCATCCTTTTCCCGCTTCTTTTAATCCTCCTATAATCGAGGCTTCAGCATCAATAATGACATCATGACCTTCCATAGGAGCATTATAAAAAGGAACTCCCATAGGATCGTGGTGCAATCCTCTTTTGACTCCTGGAGTATCAGCGGCAATAAGTGCGCAGGTGATTCCTACTTCTTCTTTTTCAGATAAGAGATGATCAGGATCTTTTAATTGAAAAGCGACTCCTAACAAAGTGGCTTTAGAAGATAAAGTAATCCATCGTTTATTCCAATTAAGTTTTATTTTTAGTTGTCCACTTTTTTGATCTTTAAATAAAATTCCTTGAGACTGAATAGAGCTTGCATCACTTCCTGCTTGAGGTTCTGTTAAACCAAAGCAAGGGATTTCTTGCCCTAGAGCAAGATTTTTTAAATACTTTTCTTTTTGCGTTTCCGTTCCGTAATTTAAAAGAAGTTCTGCAGGACCTAAAGAGTTAGGAACCATAGTAAAAATAGCAAGAGGAATATTGGTGGAAGAGATCTTTTCAATCACTCGAGAATTGGCTAAAGGAGAAAACTCTAAACCTTGATAAGATTTTGGAATAATCATTCCAAAAAACTTTTTACTTCCCAGATAATCTTCCATCTCTTTTGGAAATTTTTTACTTTTAATAATCTCCCACTCTGTAGACATTCCGCAAAGCTGTTCCGTATCTTGATTTAAAAAATCCTCTTCTTCTTTTGTGAGTTTTGGAAAAGGTTGAGAAAAAAGAGTTTTAAAATTAGGCTGGCCTTTGAAAAATTCTTTTTCCATCCAAACCACTCCTGCATCTAAAGCTTCTCGTTCTGTATCAGAAATTTTTGGAACAAAACCCAAAGCTCTTAAAATTTTTACAAGTGGAAGGGCAATGACATAAGGCCTCAGTAAAACAATAACTAAGTACAAGCTTGAGACCACAAGAAACAACCAAACCGGTTTGAGCAGTTCTGGCCCTACATGCATGGATGTGTGATAAAACTCTCCATAAAAAAAAGAATAGAGAAGTAAAAAAGCAAACCAAAAAAACAAAGAGGCTTGAAAATAAAAGAAAATAAAAATTGGCAGAGCCAAAACCCAAAGTCTTAAAGAGGCAGGAACGGCGGGATAAGCCAGCACAAAAACAATAAGAAATAAAAAAGGCCAATGAATTTTAGGTCGTCTTATAAGAGAAATACCTTTTTGGATCCAAAGAGTAAGTTTTTGTTTCATAATTCAGATGTAGTATGTAAGAATTTTAAGCTTAAAACAAGTTATTATTTTAATTGCCAATTGATCCCCCTTTCTTTAGTATAAGAATATGTCTCCTTTTCAAAGACATTATAAAAAAATTAAAATTCAACCTCCTGTGTGTCATTTTGTCTTAGGTTCTGGTTACAGTTCTTTAGTGGATGAGGTGATAGAGTCAAAAGTTTTTAAAAATTGGGAAGAGCGGGATGCACTTTCTTTTAAAAAAGCGGGACTAGCGACTCCTCGTATTTTATCTCATCAAGGTCGGTTTCGTTATTTCTTGCATAAAACTGGATCTTCTATTGTTTTACAATGCGGCCGTCTCCATGCTTATGAAGGTCATGATGTTTCTACAGTTGTTCAACCCGTGATTCAATCTTTGCTTTCGGGTTGTAAAAAATTTGTCATTAGCAATCTTGCAGGATCTTTAAAAAAGGAACACCAGGTGGGATCTGTGGTGGCTTTAACCGATCATCTCAACCGAACAGGCCGAAGTCCTTTAGTAGGATTGTCTTTATTAAAAAAACAAGACTTAAAAAAAGAAGACTCCAAAGATCCTTTTCCCAATATGAATGCGGCTTATGATGCCGCTTTAAGAAAATCCATCACTCAAGAGATGTTAGCTGTGGGTTTAAAAGTCCAAGCTGGAACTTATGTGGGCGTGCTTGGCCCAGAGCTGGAAACTCCTTTAGAAATCGCATGGCTTAACAAGAGTTCAGAAGGGCTTTTTGATGCTGTTGGAATGTCCACAGTTTTAGAAGTGATTGCTTTAAAATATCT
>JBPCUO010000083.1:0-19229 GCA_051011135.1 Bdellovibrionales bacterium | reverse complement strand
CTAGTACTGAGATAGACAATAAAAAAAGACCAGCAACAGAAAATGGAATTCAAGCCGAGAGAGCTTATTCTTGTGTAGGGTTAACTACAGCTACAGATTGTTACGATTGATAGATTTTATTTTTGTGTAATTTAAAAAAAATCTAAATTATTCCAACTAATAAACCCTATTTTTTACAGAACTAAAAACCAAATCACTTTAATTGCAAATCTTATTCTTTTATAAATTTAAAACCCCAAATCACTTTAATTAAAGATTTTATTTTTAACAAATTTAAAAAATTAAAACCAAGTTATTCCAATTAAAAAATATTATTCTTGCGGCGAGCACAACCCCAAAAGATAATTGTTACAAATAATAACGATATCAGCTCGAAGCAAAGCTCACAGAAGGCACTCTATCACATAAAACTACATATATTTTCACTATTAAAATAATAATTTGATTTTGCAGAAATAGAAGAGGCTTTTGAGAAGCTTAAAGATATTCTTTCTTATAAAAAAGTAAATGAATAAATGATTCATTACTTAAAATAGTTTGATTTTTTAAACCTACATAAAAAATTAATTGAAATGATTTAGAGTTATATAAAAATAAGATTTATTAATTCAGAAAATTTGATTTTATTTTTTTAAATTTGTAAAAGAATAGGTTCGATTAATTGTAGCAATAAGCTCTTTCTGTACCTTCAGCTATATCATTATCTGGGTCGTTTAAGCTTGTGCAAGAGTAATATCTTTTACCTTTACCACTAACAGTAACTTCTTTATCATCACTATCAACGCTAACAGGATCTGCGCCACAATAATTTTTATAATCATAGTCATCTGTTACAGTTGTTAAACCTACATCTTCTAATAGATCTTCAAAATTTGCGCTAGCACCTATAAGATATTTTCTGATATCAGTAGGTAAATCCTTTGCTAATCGACAATACTTATCAAAAACACAGGCTTCTTTATTACTACTAGAAAGGCTATCGCAATCTCTATTGTAAGAACCAGTTCCCTCTTCAAAATATCCTCGTACCCAGTCTAAAGCTTCTTCATTTTCATTATAAATAGCAATTCCCATAAAACTATCATCTTTATCTTCAGATAAAGCATGGACCACATTGTCGTCCACTCTTGATAAAAGAGCTTCTAAAAATCTAAAATCACTATCTTCTTTTGCAAAAAGTTCTGTTATGTCATCATCATCAACAATGTAAGTTAAAACATCTTTAGCATCTCCTCTGCTGTAGCTTCTTCTATTTCTTGCTTCTTTAATTAAAGGTTCAAGACTAATCTTTACAAAGATTGCTAAAGATTCTTCTTTAATATCTTCTAATTCAACATCTTGAAAAGCTACAAAAACATCTTTCAAATCTTCAGCATCATCTCTAGATAGTCTTCCACACTTCTTTTCGTCTCTATTGTCTTTAAAGATATCTTCACAAATTTCTTTACAAGTTGAATAGTCTTTGCAAGTTTTTACATTTCTATCTCTGTCGTCATCGTCGTCTTCCTCTTCTTCTTCATCGTCATCATCGCCTCTATTAGGAAGATTACCGCCTGATGTGCTAGCTACAGGATTTCCATAAGCATTATAATAAACTTGTTGTTGAGCATAAGGATTATTAACCGGTGGTTGCTGAGCATAAGGTTGTTGATTATAAGGTCCTTGTTGGTATTGTTGACCATACGAGTTTTGTGAGCTCGTAGGGGGTTGAGAAGCAGGTGGTGCATAACCACAAGCCGTTACAAAAAGTAAAATAAAAGTTAAATGAGTTAGATGTTTCAAAATATTCTCCTTAAAATTTCTCATAAACAAGTTATCGTCATATCATTTTCAAGAATTTATCTTTTTTTAAAAATAAATTTGATTTTTGTATCTGGTTTTTTAAAAAAGCTAGAATTTTCAAAGATTTAGAGCTCTTTAAACCTTTTTGGTTTTTTAAATAGAAATCTGAAAAAAGGGTTAAAAATGGGTTTTTAGACAAAATCTTTATCGATCGCTTGAAGAGATGATTTTAAAGCACTTAAATCATCTTTGGGTTGATTGGAATCTTCAGATGTCTCATCTTGAGACACTTTTTCATCTTCGCTAAAACTTTGTGGATTTTCTTGTCTAGTTGATGGCAAAGCTTTTTCTAAAACCTGCTGTCCATCATAGGGAAGAGTGGATGCAAAAAGAGGGCCTTGCTCTAACAACTCCAACTGCGCTTGAAGAGAAGCTTTTAAACTGGTTTTAAATTGTAAGTGAAGTCGTTTTAAATCTGCAATATCATTGTAAACACTTTGAAGAGAATGACGAGCTTCTTGAATTAAAGAATCGGATTTGTCTTGAGCTTTTTCTAAAACTAAATCTGCTTGATTATCAGCATCTCTTCGAATTTTATCGGCGACTTCTTGGGCTGAAGAAATAGATTGTTTTAAAATATGTTCTCGGTCTCGATAATCTTGTATTAACTCTTCTTGCTCTCTTAACTTTTCGTTTTGATCCTTAACTAATTGAGTCATGTGACGGATCTCTTCGGCTAAAACATGAAGAAAATCACGGACCTCAAATTCATTTAAACCCCCCACCATTTTTCTGGAAAAATGGCGAGAAACAATGCTTTCTTTTGATAAATCCATAAAATAATCCTATAGCTAAGAGTCAAAAAAAGAAACTTTTAGTCTGTTTTGCTTAGCGTTATTTGATGGGTTTTATAAGATGGGAAAGTTCTTTTTCTCTGAAACTTGCTTTTTCAAAACCTAATCTTAATATTCTTTCCAGCTCCAATTCTCTTATGGTATGAAGCCCTGCTGCTGTCACTCCCTTAGAAGAAGTCACTTCTTTTTGTAAATCTAAAATCTTTTTTTGCGGATTTTGATCCGCTAATAATCCCGCTCCTAAAAAAGTTTGCACACTGATTTGTCGAGCCTGTTCATAAGAAAATCCTTGCTCTTGCAGCCACTCAATCCAGTACTCTAAAATTTCTAAAAAAAATCCAATGCCACTTGCTGAAGCTACTGTAAAAGCTTTTAAAAGATCTTCTTGATCAACAGGAAATACACAGCCAAGAGGCTTGAATAATTCTTCGGCAAAAGCTTTTAAAGATTCTTTATTTTTATAAGCATAAAAAGGCAGAACTCCTCGCCCTACTCGAACTGCTATGTTGGGCATTAAACGAATGATTCTTTGAGACGATAAACCCCATTTTTGAAGTTGTTCAATAGAGACACTGGCCATCACGCTGATCACGGTATGATTGGATCTCAAATCACTTCTTAAAGCATGCAAAACCTCTTCCGCATCTAGAGGTTTTACGCATAAAAAAATCACAGAAGATTTTTCCAGAAGCTCTTCGTTATCATTTACTTTTTGAACTTGAAATTTTTCTGCAATCCTTTGCGTTTTTTGCAGGTTTCGACTCGAAATCAGGATGTTTTTTGGATCGACTTTACCATACTGAAGATAAGCTTGAATCAAACTTTGAGCCATCTGACCACAACCCAAAAAAGAAATTTTAAAACGAGCTACATTATACATTATGACTTAAGCCTATCTAAAAATAAAAATAATGACCAGATCCCTTCAAAAAATGTGGGTTTTTGGAGTTTAAGAAAAATGGATTAAAAACTCAGGTTTTTCAAATAAAAAACCGATATTTCTATTATAGAGGGAATAAAAATGGATTTAGAACTTATTATTTTAATCACAAGTCTTTTTTTGACGGCCTTATGTGTCTATTTTATTACAAGTATTTTACTGAAAAGTACTGGTGATGTTGAAGCCATTTCTTGGGCTGAAGGTAAAGAGCCTGAAAATTCTAAATTTCCTTTGATCCAACATTCTCGAGTTTTTGTTCATCACTTTACTTTAGGTCATGCTCAAAAAATAAAAAATCCAAAAACACGAGCGAATATTGAAAAGAAAATTATCACGGCAGGTTTAACTCGAGAATTAAATGTTGACGAATTTCTTGGGTTGCAACTTCTTTGGGGTTTAGCCTTTCCTGTTTTATTTACTATTTTTAATCTAGCATTACAGATGGGATTTTCTCCTATCTTTATTTTAATTATTTCTGGAGTGGGATTTTATTTTCCTCATGCTTACTGCAATAGCTGCAAACAAAAAAGACATATGTCTATTCTAGGTGATCTTCCTGTCTTTGTAGATATTTTAGCCTTAAGTACAGAAGCGGGATTAGACTTGATTGGAGCCATTCAAAAAATTACAGAAAAAGCTCCTAAAACAAGTGTCCTTGCTCAAGAGTTTTTGGTTTTACTCAAAGATATTAAATTAGGTCAGTCACGAAAAAAAGCTTTAACAAGCTTGGATGAGCGAGTGGACTTACCGGAACTTAAAAGTATTGTCTCTGTTGTAAGAGATGCTGATGAAACAGGAGCAAGTATTGCAACGGCTTTAAAATCTAAATCGGCTCAAATGCGTTTTGAAAGATTTGCGAAAGCAGAAGAAGCCGGATCGAAAGCCTCTCAAAAGATTTTAATTCCTATGATGATTTTTATTATACCTGCTATTTTCCTTGTGATTTTTGCACCGGCTGCTTTTCAATTTTTAGGAGGAGGCTCTTAATGTCAAAGTTAATGCGTAAAGAACAAATTTTAATTCCTCAAGTTCATGTGGCTAAAGGATTAAAGGAAAAAATGGTAGGTCTTTTAGGACAAACAGAACTGGCAAGCGATTATGCTTTATGGCTTCGCCCTTGCCAAAGCATTCATACTTTTTTTATGAAGTTTCCTATTGATGTTCTTTTTGTAGATAAGAATCTTAAAGTTGTTTCTTTATTTCACAATGTTCCCTCCAAGCGAATTTTATTTGGAGGTTTGAAAAGCCATTCTGTTTTTGAAATGAAAGCTCATTTATTAAACTCGTTTCACTTAAAAAAAGGAGAACCACTTTATGTTAGCCATTAAATTTTTATCTGGCCCCAAAGCGGGTCAAGAAGTTTTACTTCAAGATGGTCTGATGACCTTAGGTCGAGATGCTTCTTGCCAAATTCATCTACCCTCTAAAAGTGTTTCTAAAAAACATGCGCAAATTACTGTGAAAAACAATCAAGTTGAAATTGAAGATTTAAATTCAAGAAATGGATTGTTTTATAACGGGAAAAAGATTCGACATAAAATCTTAAGAGCGGGAGATCGTATTATCTTAAATGATATTGTTTTTGAAATTATTGAAAAACAAGCAGCCGCTCCTGTGCATCCTTATTTTCAAGCGTACTCTTACCCACAACAACCGGCAGCTCCTAATTATGACAATGCTTCTGCTGAAAATCCGGATACTTCTGCTAAAAAAGATTTGAACTTTGAAAATCTTGAAAAAGGATTTAAAGGTTATATTCATAAAGTTCTTCTTCCTGGTGTTTATAAACTGGCAGAATGGATGGAATTTAAATGGGTCGTAGGATTTTTCTTATTGGGATTTGTTTTTACGGTGATGGCTTTATCAGTTGTCCCTATGACTCAAATTTTAAGATCTAATGTTGAACAAGAAAGTAAAAACCATGCGGAAAGTATTGCTGTCACTATTGCGAAAATCAATCGAGATTATTTAAAGTCTGGATTGCATACCGCTTTAAATGTGAGCTATGCTCAAAGACGACCTGGTGTGAAAAAAGCTTATATCGTTAACGCTGTTGATGGTCGTATTTTAGCGCCTTCAGAAATGTCACACACTTATCCTAAAAACTCTTTTGTTCATAAAGCGAGAAAACTGGATCAAACCACGATTGAAAAACTAGGATCTTCCACTATTGGAGCTGTTGTCCCTATTCGATTTTACAACTCTGAAACTGGGGAAAACATGCCTATCGCCTACTCTGTCGTTTTATATGATATGAAATCTTTGGCTATTGCGGGATCTGAAATTTTAAGTCTTGTGATTCAAAATTTATTTATTGCCTGTATCCTAGGCTTTATTGCTTTTTTCTTTTTAATCAATTTGATTGAGTTTCCTCTTCGAAATATTAATCATCAACTTAATGAATCTTTAAAAAGCAATAACTCGGCTTCGATCTCAACGACTTATCAGTCTCCTTTATTGGAAGAGCTTTGTAATCATATTAACAGTGCTTTAAATCAAATCTCTTTAAATCAAATGCTTAATACAAATGATGATTCTTCCCAAAAAGATAGCGGCTTAGAATCCGATAGTAACCGACAAAGCGAGATGAATAACCTTGTAGAGATTGTAGGATTTCCATGTCTATCTATTAACCTTATGGATGAAACCATTGCTTCTTTAAATTCTAATTTTATAGAGCAAATAGGACATGAAGATATTTTACATCAACCTTTATCTGTTATTGCTTATACTGAACTTAAAGAACATTTAGAAACTTTAATAGAGCAAGGAAAAACAAACCCTGGAGAAATCTCTTTTGGAGAAATCACTCTTAAAAGTTTAACGATACAAACAACTTGCCAAATTGTGATGGGACAAAAAGAGCCTGCTTATGCAATTGTGACATTTATGAATGCGGAGGAAGGAGCTGCCTAAATGAGTTCTCTTTTAACAAAAAAAATCAGATCTCCTGAAAAAGCTGCTATTTTAAAAATACAAAGCGGCTCCCATAAAGGAAAACAGTTTCGATTGTTAGGCCTGAAGATTTCTATGGGGCAATCTCAAGAGTGTGATATTATTTTAAAAGGAAATGCGGCTTGCTCTGCTCAACATGCTGTGATCACTTATGAACATAATGATGTTTATAAAATTCAATCTCTTGATCCTTCTAACCCTGTTGTCGTTAATAAAAAACCGGTTCAACAACACATTCTTAGATCTAAAGATGTGATCAATGTTGGAAAAGCCGAATTTTTATTTTTAGATCATGGAGCTTTACCAACAGCTCATAACTCTTCGGAATACCAACAGCATCAACAACAAGCCAGCGTCTTAAAAGATAAACAAAAGAAAAATAAAACAAGACTTATTTTTGCCTCTTTTATGATTTTATTTGTGAGTTATGTTTTGCTAGGTCAAGAAAGTAAAAAACAACAAACTAAAAAAGGTTTGAAAACACAGCAAGAAATCTTGGAAGAAATTGAAGCTTTAAAAGAAATCTCAGATAAAGAGATTGCTGAAAAAACTTTAACTCCTCAGCAAAGCGCGGCTCGTGTTGCTTTTATTAAAGGATTTAGAGATTACAGAAAAGGATACTTTCATCGATCTCTTAAATTTTTTGAACAATGTACAACGATTGAAAAAAATAATGCTCTTTGCAGAAGTTATATCAACAAAGCCTCTGTTCAATTAGAAAAACTCATACAAAGAAAACTTATCCTTGGAAAATCCTATCGTAAAAATAAAATGTATGAAGCCTGTAAAGCCACTTTTAAAAGTGTAGAAATTATGGTGCAAGATTCACAAAGCCCTCTTTATAAAGAAGCTTTAGAAAATAGAAGGTTATGCCAAGCTAAACTAGAAAATAAATTTTAATTATGAAACTTACAATCAGTCATTTAGGAAAAGTTGTTCAAGATCTTGTTTTAGAAGAAGGTCAAGAGTACTTTGCAGGTCGACAAGAGGATTGTCAGTTTATTTTAGAAGATGAAACTCTTTCTAGAAAGCATGTAAAAATTTATCAATCTGTTGAAACTCAACAATGGATGATCGAAAGCCTTTCTGATAAAAAAGGACTTACTTTAGACGGACAAGAGGTGAGCAAACAAGAAATCCAACACTCTTCTACTTTTACTTTAAACGCCTATACTTTTGATTTCGTTTTAGAAGATACTCAAAAAAATCACTTTCCCTCTTTGGAAGGGGAAGAAGACCCTTCCTCTGATTCTTTATCGAAAGAAGAAACTCTTAGTGGCTCTACAAAGGTTCATACACAAAGTTCTTTGATTTACTCTTTGCATATCTCTATAGAAGGAGAAAGTTCGGATCATATTTCTTTAAACGAAGGAATGAGCTGGGTGGTAGGACGATCTAAAAATTGTGATATTTATATTGATTATAATGTCTTAAGCCGAGAGCACCTTAATTTTTCCAGAAAAAAGGGTGATTTTATTGTCACCGATTTAGGAACTTCTAATGGATCTCTTTTGAATGGAAATAAAATGATTGCTCGTAAAGCCTATACTTTGGATACGGATGATCAGATTAAAATTGGAGATTTAAATATTACTTTTGAAGTCCGAAATAAAGACTTTGAAAAAATCATGAGTCAACTTCCTGTGATCGCCTCTGATGAAGAATCCGCTCCTTCCACAGAAATGGCTTTTCCAAAAATTGTTTTAGAAGAATCCACAGACGATCCCTCTAGTTCTGACAAAAAAACCTTTTTTGATAAAAAGAAAAAATTGATATTAGCAGGTGTTGCTGTTTTGGTTGTGGGATTTATGCTTTTAGGCTCTCAAGATAAAAAAGAAACTCCTAAAGAGGATCAGGCTCAAACCGAACAGATGAATGCCATTAAAGAATCTTACAATTTAGCAGTTCAGTTTTTACAACAAAAAAAGTTTCAATTTTGTATTGATGAACTTAATAAACTTCATGAAATGACTCCTTATTATTTAGACTCTCAACAAATTTTAACTCAATGCCAAAACTCTTCTGAAAATCAAAAAAGATACAATGAACTTGTTGCCAATAAAAAAAAGCAAAAAGAAACAGAACAACAAGTGTTAAAAATGGTGGAAAATTGTAAAAGTCAGTTTGATCAATTTCAAACTGTTGAAGATTTGGCGAATTGCGCTAAAGATATTTTAATTCTCGATCCTTCTAATCCTGATATCAATGCTATGAAATTAGAAATTGAAGAAAGATACACAATGGCTCAAATGGAAGCTGATAAAAAAGAAACTTATAGAAAAATGATACAAAGTAAAAAATACCTTTATAATAAAGCGAAAAAAATGGATTCTAAGAAATATCCTCTTAAAACGATTGCAGCTTATAAGGTCTTTTTAAGATCTGCTAAAGGAATTTCTGGTGTTGCTTCTCTTTATAAACAAGCTCAAAAACAAATTCAAACAATACAAAAAAATTACGATGACCATTTAAGCTCTTTATATACTAATTGTGAAAATTTTATTCAAAAAGGGCTTCTTAAAAAAGCTTACTATGAATGTGAAGCCATCTTAAGTTTTAAAAGCGAAGATCAAAAAGCTATCAAATACATGAAACAAGCTCGAAACAGTATTCGAGAAAAACTCAAAGATAGATATGCTGAAAGCATATTGGCAGAAAGCCTTTCTGAAGTTGATAAAGCGAAAAAGATTTGGCAGTCTATTTTAGAAGAAGACTTAAAAGATGGGCATTATTATAAAAAAGCAAAAATTCTTATGAAGAAACATAAGTAGTCTCTTTTTTTGACATCCCCTTTTTTATCTTTCATAATACAAATATGAATTTAGAACATCGCTCTTTTGGCGGACATGTTTTTAGACCTCAACCTGAAGTGTTGATTAATGAATCTATAAAAATGTTTGCTATTTTAACTCCTTGGGGCCCTAATCATCAATCCAAAAATATTCTGGATTTTTTAGTCCAAAATTATGAAACCTTCTCAGGAGATAGAGAAGTCACTTCTATTTTTCCAAAACTTCAAAGCCTCTCCGATGAGGAAAATATTTTACGCTCTTTGATACTAGCTTGTAATCAATGGATTTTTAAAGAACAAAATAAATCGAATGATTACCTTTTTGGTTATGAAATGGTTTGTGGTATGCAAATAGATAATCAAATCCTGTTTGCTCAAGTGGGTCATCCTTTTATTTATTTAGATCGCCCTAAAATCCCTATGCAAGCTCTGGGTCATGTTTTGGATTTATCAGGAGGCTTTTCTGAAGATACAAAACAACTACCACCTCTTCCCTCTCAATTAATGGGGCTTTATACTGATATGCATTTTTCTATTTTTAAACTTCCTCTTAAAGCGGACGATCGATTGATTTTTATCAGTCGTAACTTTGTTCCTGGATCTTTGTTAGAAGTACCAAGAGAACAAAGAAGCTTAGATCATATCTCTTCTATTTTTTCACAAGAAAACAAAGATATGAGTTTTTGGGTTGGAATTTTAGATTTTTAAAATAATTTAGATCTAGGTTTTTCTTTAGCGTATTTTTCAAGAAGTTTTTTAAAGCGAACAGGCTCTTTAGATGTTCTTACAAAATCATAAGCCGTTTTATTGCGTAACATTCTATTAGGATCTGCTCCTTTTTGTAAAAGAATTTCTGCCATCTCATAACGATTTAACGAGATAGCATGTTGCAGATGTGTTCGACGAAAATCAAAACTATTTTTAATATCAAAACCTTTTTTGATAAGAGATCTAAAAACATATAAGCGATTGTAACCTATGGCTAAATGCAAGGCGGAACCTCTTCCACTAGGATATTCTTTTGTCAGAACACCTGTTCCAATCAATGGAGCGTTGAGATTAGCTCCTAAATTTATAAATCGTTGTGCTAAGATAGGTGTAAATATAATAGATACAAATAAAGATTTAGTAACATAGTATTTATTTTGTTTTAAAACTCCCTTTTTTATTAAACAATCTACCGTTGTGCTTTTACCCATAGCTATCGATCTGATAAAATCATTTTCGATTTCTTGTGGTTTTAATTTTCCATAAAAAGGTTTTAAGGGAGCACTTTTGTGTTTAGGAATTTTACATTTAACAGGTCTTTCAATATTTTTAGGCACATACATAAAAGTATAATTTTTACCATAAGATAAAAAACCAAATCCTAATAACAAAACAATTTTTATCATACTCACCTCTTTTAAAAATTATGTATTAAGTTTTATTGAGAGAGTAGATAAAGGAATTGTTTGTAAAAAAAGTAGGCTATAGTCTTATTAAAAAATGGTAGGAGGTGCCGGGTTCGAACCGACGACATCCACCTTGTAAGGGTGGCGCTCTACCAGCTGAGCTAACCTCCTGTACTGTAAATTTTATTTGATTATTTTAAATAGTCTGAACATGAAGAGAAATATTCAAATCCTCCATTAATAATATCCATAGAAGATACCTGATTGTTCACATCAAAAAATTGAACCCTTGAATATTGTCTAGATATTTCAGCTTTTGTTTGCTGATCTCGCTCTACAATATCCATAATATACATGTTTGAATTTTTATGGTTAACACGGAAAGGAAGAGGAATAGGAATAGGATAAGGCTTAGGTCCTTTGAGATTTATTTTTTTAAAAATAAAACTTAAATTTTCAGCATTTCTATTATGATTTTCTAAAGGAGTTAAACTCATTTCAAGATCTTCATATTTCCAATCTGTTTTAAAACAAGTCATATCAGAATTTCTGTAATCTTTATTGTTTTTATAATCTTCTTCAGATTTAAATAATAATTTAAAATTTAATTTTATATAACCCACAGAAGTTATGCGATTTATAGAAGTGCTCATTTGAGCCACTTCATAATAACGAATTTTATTAGAATGCCTAGAATCTTTAAAATTTAACATAAAAACAGGCTTGCTTTTTTCGTACTTCTGCCGCTCTTCTTCCTGATTTTTATCCAATGGTTCTTCCGGAGATGAATGCTGTTTGTCTTCTTGGTTTTTATCCGATTCTTCTTCTGAAGAGGAATAAAGATTTTTTATAAAATCCATAATAGATGAATGATTTTCTGATGGTGAAGAAGAATCATCTTCTACAAACAAGCCTTCTTCCGATAAAAAAATGCTATCTTTAGAATGGGTAGAAAAATATCTGCTTTCCCAATCATCTTGAGTATCTTCTTCTTGAATATGACAATAGTCATTATCAATATGCAAGACTCCACTTCGTTCAGGGCAATGATCCGCTTGAGCAAAACTATGAAAAATAATAAGTAATAAAATTGCTAATGTCTTCATTTCAATAATACCTTTGCTTTTTCATTAAAATAATATCCTCTGCTATTTCGACATACATATCTTGGGTTATTAATATCTACTTCTAACAATTCTCTCAACCTTTTTATAGTTACATAAATCTTATTATCATGAGTCGTCGGGGAATAGTCCTGTCTCCATATAGTTTCTGCTAAACTTTTTTTAGAATAGACAGATCCGGGGTTTGTAATAAATAACTTTAATATATCTAATAAGATAAATTGATTTTTAAAGTTCACACATCCTTTTTGTTTTTCAACAATAGAGTGTTCATCTTCGTTAAAAATAAGATCATAATTACCAACTCTATTTTTTCCAACTTGTGTTCTCGTTTTAAAAGTTTCTAAAGCTTTGAAAAACAATCGACGATCTGGATCTGCATTTTTTTCCGCTAAATTTAAGAAAATCTCTGCTTGTTCCAAATCTTTTAACTCTGCATAATTGGTCGCCATGTAAAATAAAATATAAGGTATAAAATAACTATTATTTGTTTTATTAGCTAGGTCATAACATTCCCATAAAATCTTTTCCGATTTTTCATAATTATTTTTATACTCAAACTCTATGTAAGCTTCTAAGCATCTAAAGTGCAGTTTCATTCTTTGAACGAATTGATAGTTTTTACGAATCACTTCTAAAACATTATGATAGTTTTTTTGCTCTTGAAAATTGTCTGTTCTTGATTTGTTAAGTTGTAATTCTTCTTTAAGATTAAAGTAATAATCGATAAGTATTTTTAAATTATCTAAATCTTTAATACATTTTTCATAATCTTTTACATAGTAATAATAAATGCTGAACATATAAAGACAGTTCATAATGTTGATTTTAGATTCAATTTCTTTAACGGGGTTTTCCCCTTTAGAATATTTAGAGTTTTCATCCAATACCAGTTTTAAAGATTGAGTTAAATAATCAAAGGCTTGTCTTTGGTTTTTTTCTTCTTTAACTCCTGTAAGAATTTCTAAATTAATCAAGTAATAGGCATGAACTGTTAAGGTATCTGTATTATGAGCAAGAGGAAATTTTTGCTGATTTTTTTCAAATTCATCACGAAGATTTTGAATCTCTTCGAGTTCACAAAGCTCTACAAAAATAGTCATCAATAAACGATGACAATGTAGGTAATCCTCATAATTTTTTTTCTCTAAATTTTCTTTTAAAGCTTGTTTTAAATAAGGATAGCTTCTCTTAAATTTTCCAGCTTGAAAAAGAGTATAACCTAATTCAAAGTTATAGTTCTCTGGTGGATTTCTATAAGATTCTAATTTCGAATCTATATCTTTAAAATCACTCATACGGTAGGCACCTCAAAATATGAAAAAACCTTACAAATCGTAAGCAAATGTGTCAATGAGTTTTTCAATAAAGTAAGTATTCCTTAACTTTTTAATAAAAAAAGTCCCTTTCTTTTGATTTTTAAAAATTATTCTTTTTTAGGACTCAGAAAAGTTTTTTATAGATTTATTTTGAGAATTTGTTCTTTTAGCCCAAGTTGCTGGGTCTGCTTTAAATAATTCTTGAGAAGAAGTGATTTTTAAAGCTTCTATCAAAACCTGATCCACATCATTAACAGGAATCACTTTAATATCTTTTAAAATCTTTTTAGGAATATCTATTAAATCTTTTTCATTATCTTTAGGTATTAAAATGGTTTTTACTTTAGCCCTATGAGCCGCTAATGCTTTTTCTTTTAAACCACCAATCGGTAAAACCCGTCCTCTTAAAGTAATTTCTCCCGTCATTGCCACTGTTCTTCGCACAGGAATTCTTAAAATAGCAGACACTAAACTTGTAATAATAGCCACACCTGCAGAAGGTCCATCTTTAGGTATCGCTCCTTCTGGAACATGAATATGAAAATCATGTTCTTTAAAAAATTTATCTTTAATTCCTAAAAGCAAGCTTCTAGATCGTACATAACTTAAAGAGGCTGAACAAGATTCTTTCATCACATCACCTAATTGACCTGTTAAAGTGTATTTTCCTGTCCCTGGAACAACAACACTTTCTATCACTAAAGTATCTCCACCAACTTCTGTCCACGCTAATCCGTTGGTTAAACCAATTAAGCTATCTTCTTCTAAATAACTAAAGCGATATTGTCTTGGACCTAAATACTCTTCTAAATCTTTCGTGCTGGATATGGAAATTTTATAGGCTTTCTTTTTAGTCGCTGATTTTTGAGAACTAATAATTTTTCGAGCAACTTTTCGAAAGATTTTTCCAAAAGATCTTTCTAATTGTCTCACTCCTGCTTCTTTAGTGTAGTAACCAATGATTTCTTTTAAAACTGGGTCTGGTAAATCAAATTCATAATCTTTTAAACCGTGTCGCTCTAATTGACGAGGGATTAAATGCATTCTGCAAATGTTTATTTTTTCTTCTTCAATATAACCTTCAATAGGTATCACTTCCATACGATCTAATAAGGGACCTTTTAAACTGTGCAAACTGTTTGCTGTACAAATAAATAAAACATTAGAAAGGTCATATTCCACTTCTAAATAATGATCTTGAAAAGTATGATTTTGTTCAGGATCCAAAATTTCTAACAAAGCAGAAGAAGGATCTCCTCTAAAATTCACTCCCCCCATTTTATCAACTTCATCTAATAAAATAACAGGATTTCCTTTTTTAACTTTTTTTAAAGATTGAATGATTTTACCGGGCATTGCTCCTACATAAGTTCTACGATGACCTCTTAATTCCGCTTCGTCTTGAACGCCACCTAAAGAAATACGACCAAAGGGACGATTCAAACAACGAGCAATCGATTGACCTAAAGATGTTTTACCAACACCTGGAGGGCCTACAAAACAAATCACGGGACCTTTTGAATCCTTGGTTAATTGACGAACCGCTAAATGTTCCAAAATTCTTTCTTTAACTTTTTTTAAACCCCAATGATCTGTATCTAAAGTTTTTTGAGCCACCTCTAAATCATTTTTCTCTTTAACAAATTCTTTCCAAGGTAGATCCAGCAACCATTCCACATAATTTCTAACAACTGTTGCTTCAGCACTCATAGGTGACATCATTTTTAATTTGCTAATCTCTTTAGTAAATTTATCTTTAACTTCCTGACCCCATTTCTTTTTAGTTCCAGAAGTTTCTAAATCTTTAACTTCTTTTTGAAAATCATCTTTATCGCCTAATTCTTTTTGAATGGCTTGAAGTTGTTCATTTAAATAATATTCTTTTTGAGATTTTTCCATTTGTTCTTTCACTCGTGTTCGGATTTTTTTCTCAACTTTTAAAACTTGTATTTCTCGTGTGATCAACCTCAACACTTCTTTTAATCGATTGATAGGATTCGCTATTTCTAATATTCTTTGTTTATCTTCAAATCTTAAATTTAATTGAGAAGCAATCACATCAGACAGCTCTCCACAATCTTCAATAGAAGAAATTCTAGCCATCGCCTCAGAAGGAATTTGTTTATTCAGTTTAACATAATTTTCTACTGAAGAATAAATGGTTCGAAGCAGAGCTTCTGATTCAGCATCTTCTGGCAGCTTTTCTTCCAGCTTTTCAACATCCACCATCAGGTATTTTTCTGTTTCTACATAACTTTTAATTAAAACTCGATAACGACCTTCTAAAATAGTTTTAACCGTTCCATCTGGCAGCCTTAAATGCTGAACCACTGATGCTAAAGTTCCAATCTTATAAATTTGATCGGGAGAAGGGTCGTTCACTTTTGCTTCTTTTTGAGAGGCTAAAATAATATCTGTTTTGTTAGATATTGTTTTTTCTAAAGCATTGATACTTTTTTCACGCCCAATAAAAATAGGAATCATCATGTGAGGAAAAATAACAAGATCACGAAGAGGTAAAAGAGGGAGTCTTATGAGAGAGGATTTTTTAGATTCTTTCATGCCTTTTATTATATAGAATCAACTTTATAAGTCAAAGGAGAAACTGGGATCAAAAAAATTAAGCGCTTTCTTTTTCTTCTTTAGAGGATGGCTTTGAGACCTTAGTCTTCTTCTTGGAGTCATAAGTGAATTTAGGATCTCCTTTTTTCAAAATAACTCCTTGATTAATTTCACAAGATTTAACGCCTTCTAAAGAGGGAACTTTGTACATGATTTCCAGCATGCTATCTTCTAAAACTTTTCTCAAACCTCGAGCTCCTGTTTTGTTTTTAGAAGCTTTGTCAGCAATTGCATCAATAGCATCTTCTGTAAATTCCAAATCAACATCATTGAATTTAAAGAGTTTTTTGTACTGTTTAATCAAGGCATTTCGAGGTTCTTTTAAAATTTGAATCAGAGCTTTTTTGCTTAATTTTTCCAGAGTCGCTACAACAGGTAGACGACCTATAAATTCTGGAATCAATCCATACTGAACCAAATCAGCAGGTTCTAACTGAGAAAGAATTTCAATTTGTTTCTTGCTTTTTTCTTCTTTGGATTCAATTTCTGCTGCAATACCTAAAGAGCGACTCGAAACACGATTTTCAATCACCTTATCTAAACCTACAAAAGCTCCACCAACAATGAATAAAATATTCGAAGTATTCACTTGAATAAATTCTTGTTGAGGGTGTTTTCTTCCTCCTTTAGGAGGTAGGTTTGCCACTGTTCCTTCCAGAATTTTAAGAAGAGCTTGTTGAACTCCTTCACCACTGACATCTCTTGTGATGGAAGGGTTTTCGGATTTACGAGTGATCTTATCAATTTCATCAATATAAATAACTCCTTTTTCCGCTTTCTTAACATCATAGTCTGTTGCTTGTAATAAACCTAAAATAACATTTTCAACATCTTCTCCTACATAACCTGCTTCTGTTAAAGCCGTTGCATCTGCCATTGCAAAAGGAACATTTAAAATACGAGCAATGGTTTGCGCTAATAAAGTTTTTCCAGAACCTGTTGGGCCAATGAGTAATAAATTACTTTTTGAAATTTCAACTCCTTCTTCGTCTTTGCTTTTAGAAGGAGCCATGCTGATTCTTTTATAATGATTGTGAACAGCAACAGCCATCGATTTTTTTGCCAGATCTTGACCGACTATATATTCGTCCAATTTTAATTTAATCTCTTTTGGAGTAGGAACTTTTATTTTTTCATTTAAAGATAAAGATTCTTGTTTCTCTTCTTCTTTTAGAATTTCATTACACAGGTCAACACATTCATTACAGATGTAAACTTTGGGACCTGCTATAAGCTTTGTCACTTCCTTTTGATTCTTACCGCAAAAACTACATATACAAAGACTGTCTCGAGTGGCCATAAATTAATTCCTTTCAAATATATATAACATGTCTGATTTTTGTGACATCAAGATTTTTGTTTTTTTCTATTTTCCACAATATGATCTACTAAATTCAATTTTTGAGCCTCTTCTGGAGACAAGTAACGATCACGATCCATCATTTTTGTTAATTTTTCTATAGCAAGATTCGTATGCTTAGCATAAATTTCTGTAAGGCGTTTTTTTGTGGATAACATTTCTTTTGCATGAATTTCAATGTCACTGACTTGACCAGAAATTCCCGCTCCTGCGATATGAGGTTGGTGAACCATCACTCGAGCATTCGGCAAAATATATCTTTTCTTTTCAGCTCCTGCGCATAATAAAAAAGATCCCATACTTGCCGCCAACCCAATACAATAAGTGGCTATATCACAACGAACAAATTGCATAATATCATAAATGGCTAAACCCGAATGAACACTTCCGCCGGGAGAGTTAATATAAAGATGAATGTCTTTTGTAGAATCTTGCATTTCTAAAAAAAACATTTGGGCAATGATACTATTAGCTACATTATCATCAATGGCAGTACCCAACATAATAATTCGATCTTTTAAAAGACGAGAATAAATATCATAACTTCTTTCACCTTTAGGTGTTTGTTCAATAACTATAGGAATTAAAGCCAAAATAAACCCCGCTTTTTGTGTTTGCTTCTAATAGACTTGTCGGTTTTTTATCTTAAGACTTGAACTTAATCTTGTTTATGCTATATAAAAACAAAAATAAATATAACTAAAGGAGAAATATGAAAATTTCCATAAAAAATACAGAAAAAGACCTCGCTTCTAAAGTTCTTTTTGTCTCAATTCAAGACACTCAAAAACTCCCAAAGAGTTTAGAAGCTTATAAGGATATCTTAGGTCCTATTTTTAAAGACAAGATTTTTCATGGAAAAACAAAAGAATCTCTGTTTCTACCTTTTGCTCATGCTCAAAATTCTCAACATCTTATTCTTGTGGGTTTAGGAGAAGATAAAAATTTCTCTTATGAAAAAGCGAGAAGAGCGTCTGCCACTGCTTTTAAACAACTTCAAAGTCATCAACAAGAAGTTGCTGAGTTGGATTTAGAAACTCTTTGTAGATCTTCTACTTCCCATTGGGAAACTCTCAGTCAAGCCATTGCAGAAGGTCTGACTTTAGTCAGTTATAAATGTGATGAATTTAAACAAAAAAAGCAGGAGGATCCAAGTAAGGAAGTCAAAGATCTGTATTTTTGCATCCCTACCGATAAAAAATCGGAAGCGGAAAAGGGTTTAACAACAGGTTGTATCCTTGGAGCAAGTGCTAATGTCGCTAAAAAAGTTTCTAACTATCCTGGAAACTTAATGACTCCTACTTTATTAGCGGAAGAAATTGTTCAACAAACTAAAGATACAAAAATTAAAACAACGGTTTGGGATAAAAAACATTGTGAAAAAGAAAAAATGGGCGGACTTCTTGGTGTGGCTTTAGGAAGCTCTCAAGAACCTCGTTTTATTATTATGGAATACAAAGGAGCTGATTCTTCTCAACAACCTATTTGCTTTGTAGGAAAAGGATTAACTTTTGATTCAGGAGGTATCAGTTTAAAACCACCTGGTTCTATGGATGAAATGAAATTTGATATGTGTGGCTCTTCTGCTGTTTTAGGAACTTTATTAGCTATTGAAAAATTAAAACTTAAAGTGAATGTATTAGGCTTGATTGCTTCTTCTGAAAATATGCCTGGAGCTTCTGCTAATAAACCTGGTGATATTTTAAAAGCTCGAAATGGAAAAACAATGGAAGTTTTAAATACAGATGCAGAAGGACGATTGATTCTGGCAGATGCCTTAAGTTATGCTTGTGAACAAAAACCTAAAGCGATTTTTGATGCTGCTACTTTAACAGGTGCTATCGTTATGGCTCTTGGAAATTTATTTACAGGATTTTTTACAAAAAACGAAAGCTTGGTTCAAAAAATTCAAAAAGCCTCTCAAACCAGTGGAGAAAGAGTTTGGAGACTGCCTTTAACTGCAGAACATACAAAAGATATGTCGAGCCCTCTAGCCGATGTTGCTAATTTGTCTTCTGTTCGAGGAGCAGGAAGTTCAACAGCCGCTGCTTTTTTAGAGCACTTTGTTGATTCCAGCATCCCTTGGGC
>JBPCUO010000082.1:0-25047 GCA_051011135.1 Bdellovibrionales bacterium | reverse complement strand
GTTTTACTCTTAGTTTCCTTCTTCTTCGGGCTTGTCTTCTTCTTTTTCTGGAGATGTTTCTGGAGTTGCAGTTTCCTCTTCAGTCTTCTCTGTTATTGTTTCTGGAGTTGCTTCAACAGCGGCTTCTTCTTCAGGCTTTTCTGGAGCTGCTTCAACGCTTGCAGTTTCCTCTTCAGGTTTCTCTGTTGCTTCTGGAGCTGCTTCAACACTTGCAGTTTCCTCTTCAGGCTTTTTCGCAACTGCTTCTGTTGTTTCTGAAGCGCCATCTAACTGAGCTAATTCTCTTTTTAAAATCTCTTCCGCTTTTTCTTTTAAGTTCGTATTCACTTCTGCTTTTTTCTCAGTACCTTCTAATTGAGGGAAGCTTTTGCCTTCTTTTGTGTATTGCTCAACAAGCTTTTTAGCCGACTTAATAAGATTTTTTGCTTTTTCAGAAGTTTCAAATCCCGGAATTCCTTGAAAGTCGAGATAATAAACTTCAGAAATTTGTTGAACAGAAGAAAAACCATTTTGAAAAATATTTTGAATATCTATATCAGATAAATCAGGTAAAAGAGCAAGATTAAATAAAGCTTCTTTTCTTTGTTGCTCAGACATTAAGTTTAAATTCCAACCTGTTAATTTAACAGCCAAACGAACATTTTGTCCCTTTTTTCCAATCGCTAAAGATAATTGATCTTCTGGAACTATAATTTGCATTTGTTTATTTTCCTCATCTAATAAAACTTTTGAAATTTTAGCAGGAGCTAAAGCGTTACAAATGTATTGAACGGGATCTTCTTCCCAAATAATAACATCAATTCTTTCTCCTTTAAGTTCTTGAGTAATATTTTGAACACGACTTCCTCGAATACCAACACAAGCTCCCACAGGATGAACAGCAAGATCTGTACTATAAACAGCCATCTTAGCTCTTTGCCCTGGCTCCCTCGCTGCTGCTACAATTTTTACAATCCCTTCGTAAACTTCTGGAACTTCTGATTCAAATAATTTGATTAAATAATTTTCATGAGCTCTAGACATAATGATTCTTGGCCCTTTTGTTGTTTGTCTTACTTCAGAAAGATATCCTTGAATACGATCTCCTGATTTGTAAATCTCTCCCGGTATTTGCTCTCTTCTTGGAATATAAGCTTCTGTTTTTCCTAAATCCACAACAATCATTCCTGGATCAACTCGTCTTACAACACCACTTGTGATCTCACCTTTTCTTTTTTCAAATTCATTAAAGATAATATCGTGCTCTGCTTTTTTAAGATTTTGAAACATCGTCTGCATAGCCGCTTGAACATGAATACGACCAAAATCTTGCAAATCCAAAGAGGTTCCAATTTGTTCTCCAATTTGAACTTCTGAATCTAATTCCGTCGCTTCACTGTATTTCATTTCTATAAGATCATCTTCTAACTCCGAATCAGTAACAACTTTTTTGAATTCAAACAGTTCTATTTCTCCAGCTTCAGAGTTGTATTTCGCTTCAATATCTCTATAGGTTCCGTATTTCTTACGAATCGCTCCTAAAATTCCTAAAACAATAGCTCTCGTAACAATCTCTCTATCGACTCCTTTTTCTTTACTTACTAAATCGATAACTTGTTTCAAATTTGATTCTTCAGACATTTTTTTTACCTCTTTTTTTATTATTGGCTTCAATTGGAAGTACAACATGAGCCAGTTTGATTTTAGAAAATGGAATCATCCACTGTCTTTTTGGATCTTTAAGGCTTATCTCATCAGATGAAACAGAAATTAATTCTCCCACCATTGTTTGACAATGAACTGTTTTTTGTTTTTCAGAATCTAAACAAGAAACAGGAGAGGAAGTAACAACTTTAACAGCTTGATGAAGAGCCTCTTCAAAATGCCATTGTTCTCTCAGTTTTTTATCCATCCCTGGGGTTGAGATCTCGAGCCTTTTTTGATTTAAAACTTCTGGATATTCTGTTTCAATAAGAAATTTCAAACTATGAAATACATTTTCACAATCTTTCAAACTCACTTGTTCTTCAGATTTATCTATTAAAAATTGAAGACGATCCTTATGCCTGTAAAAATCATAAATTCTACAACCATTTTGAGATGTTGCTTGATGAGCCATTTCTTTTATTTTAATCACATCCATTTTTATCCTCATTAGATACAAAAAATGAGGGGTTCAACCCTCATTTCGCGAATTTTTTTTATCAAATTCTTAAAAAAAAATCAAGAATTATAAAAAATCCTGCTTTTATCTGTAGGATTTGTAATTGAGAATCTAGAGGTTTTCAAGATAAAATCCACCGGCATGACCCTGATTATCTTTCAAAGTCGGTGAATAGTGGTTTTCTTGCTTAGAGCGTGAGTCTATAGACCTCTATTCCTATTAAAAATAATATCTTAAATTGGCAGATAAAATCATAGAGTTTAATTTATCTACGATCTGTATTCCATCATCAGGTCGAGGATCTCTTGTTTCTGTATGAACATTCCAACTGTAAACAAAATTAATATTTAACCCTAGTTTAATACCTAAAGCGATGTCAGCTCCGGTACTGATTCCAGTATCAAACGATTGACTCCATTTTCTTACAGAAATATCTGAAGTAGGATAAGCATCTCCCACTAACTCTCCTGTTTGTTGAACGATATACCAACGACGAGCCACAATAGATCCCACAAGCCCAACATAGGGTTTGATACGATCTTCAAACGGGGAAAATTTAATAGACATAGACAGCGCCGGTTGAGCTAAACCTTCACGAGTTGTTTGATTTACATTTTGTGTGACAGGATTTAAAAAATGCTCCGAGTAATACAAGTTTATATCAAAAATAATCTGACCCGAACCGTATCCTCCAAAAGAAAAAAAGTAAGCCGGAGAGTATAAAGAGTTTAAATTTTCAACTCCATAATATCTTACTGTTCCTATACCAAAAGAGATAAAAGCTCTATCAAACCAATAATTATAAAAAGAAATATTTTTATCAGGGCGTTGTTGTCGTGGGCCATTGACAGGAGCAGAACTCACGCGATTAGAAGTTGATTGTTTTTTTGAAAACAATCGATCGTATCTTTTTTGCTCGTCTTTCATTCTTTCCGCTTCTATTTTTTGAATGATAACATCTTCTGTTTCTAGTTCCGCTTCTTTTCTAGCTTGGCGTAACTTTCTAGATTTAGAAGGCACTAAAGAAGTCGCTTTTACATTTTGTACTTTGGTTTCGTTTTTGTTAACAATAGTAACTCCTGGTTTTCCATAAGATGAAAACAAAAAGAAAAATAAACCTATAATAGAAAATAATTTAAACATAAAAAGCCTCCTCTATGACTTAATAAAAAGTCTAAATAAAAAAGCTTTTAAATACAAGAAAAACCCTCCTTGAAAAGTAAAGATCTTGAGCATCAAAAAACAACTTGGGACAAAAGTCTGTATCGAATTGAAACAGCTGGGATAAAAACTCTGATCTTATAAAAATCTTCCTCATCTCCTAGGGCTTTTTGTTAAAGAAATAAGACTTGACTCTTTTGCGCTTGTTTTCCAAATTAAATCTTCAAAAGCCTCGGTGGCGGAACTGGTAGACGCGCTGGATTCAAAATCCAGTGAAGTTCGCTTCATGGGAGTTCGAGTCTCCCCCGAGGCACCAATAAAATAGAGGAATTATTTAATTTCGCAAACTGTTTTTAAAATTCGAGCGGACACTTGATAAGGATCTGCATTCGCTCCCGGCCTTCTATCTTCTAAATAACCACAACCTTTTTGAGAAACATGAAGTGGTATTCTTATAGAAGCTCCTCGATCTGAAACTCCATGTCTAAATTCATTAATATGACAGGTTTCATGTTGTCCAGTGAGTCGTTTTGAAAGGCCATAACCATAAACAGCAATATGCTCTTTATGTTTTTGAGATAAAAGCTCCACATATTTTTCAATTGTCTTTTTTCCTATTTTAGAATCTCTTAAAGATTTTGTTGAAAAGTTAGTATGTTGACCTGCCCCATTCCAATCTCCTCTAACCGGTTTAGGATCTAAAGTCGCTGTAATACCAAACTCCTCTCCTAAGCGGTAAAGAAACCAACGAGCCATCCAAGTGTGATCTCCTACATTTAAAGGATCCGCTGATTCTTCTTTAAAACCTCTATACCCAATTTGAAATTCCCACTGACCGGGCATCACTTCCGCATTGATTCCAAAAAACATCAATCCTGCTTCTAAACAAATTTGAGCATGTTCTTCCACAAGATCTCTTCCAAAAACTTCATCCGCTCCCACACCACAATAAAAAGGACCTTGAGGAGCTGGGTAACCCTGATCAGGCCAACCTAAAGGAGTGCGATCTTTAAATAAAGTGTACTCTTGCTCAATACCAAACAAAGGTTGTTCTTGAGCCGCTCCGGCATCTAAAACCTCCCTTAATTGAGCTCTTGTATTTGTAGAATGAGCCTTGCCATTAGGGCTAAAAACTTCACACATCACGAGAAAACTTCCCTCTTCTCGTAAAGGGTTTTTTACAAAATTAACTGGTTTTAAAATTAAATCAGAATCACTTCCTTGAGATTGATAAGTCGAAGAGCCATCAAAACCCCAATCTGGAAAATCTTTTAAATTAACATCTTCTATTTTTTTATTGAAAGAAACTGTTTTTGCCTTAGAGCGTAGTTTTTGCGTAGGTGTTGCCCCATCCATCCATATATATTCACAAAGACCCAACATGATTTCCCCTCTCTTTTAAGATAACCTCATTATAAATAAACTTATTTTTAAAAAAAGAAAACTAAAAAATAACATGGTGCGCCTGAAGCGACTTGAACGCTCACATTCACAAAGAATACTAGGCCCTCAACCTAGCCTGTCTACCAATTCCAGCACAGGCACTCTTTTTACAAATCTTATACTAAACATTTTGACACCTTTTGTAAATATCTATAATATTTGCCACTAAGTCTATTTTGAGAAAAGATAATTTGTTCAAAACAAGGGAGGAAAAACTTATGAAAAATAAACTAAATAATTTAAAAAAAATTCTCGCTTTTTTCATGGTTTTTTTAATCCCACTTAGTTTTGCTAATGAACAGGCTGCGCAACGCCCCTCCGCATTCGAACAATTAGTTCCTTTTTTAATTATAGGTCTTATTTTTTATTTTCTTCTCATTCGACCTCAACAAAAAAAATACAAGCAACATACTGCTTTTCTTTCTGAAATTAAAAGAGGAGATGAAGTACTAACAAATAGTGGTATTTTTGGAACTATTGAAGGACTTACAGATCAATTTGTTATTTTAGAAATTGCTCAAGATACCAATATAAGAATCCTGAAATCTCAAATTTCTTCTTTTGTAAACTCTAATGACAAAAATACATCTTAAATTTTTTAAAAGATCATGATTGAAAGTTTAAAAGTTAGAATAAGCCTGGTTTTTTTAAGCATCCTCATTGCTACGATCTATTTTATTCCTAATTTTATACCTTTCCAAAAGGCAACTTGGTGGCCCTCTAAAAATAAACTTATTTATGGATTAGATATTCAAGGGGGTTTGCATCTGGTTTTATCGGCTAATGTTGATGAAGTGATTCAAACGCGATTATTTCGTATCAAAAACAATTTAACAAAAAAATTAAAAGCAGCTTCTATAGATACCACTTCTATTTCTATGTCTGAAAAATCCCCTTATCCTATTTCTTTTATTTTAAAAGACTCTGATGATTTACAAAAAACTAAAAATCTCATTAAACAAGAAGATGAAAGCAACTCTATTCAAATTTTACAAGCCGAAAACTCCCAAATTGTTATCAGTTTTTACGAGACTCGCATTACAGAACTCAAACAAAAAGCCATTGAACAAACTATTGAAGTTATAAGAAATCGTATTGATGAATTTGGCGTTAGCGAACCTCTCATCAGCTCTCAAGGAGAAGATAGAATTTTAGTTCAATTACCGGGAGTTAAAAATTCAGAAAAAGCTAAAAATCTCATTAAAAAAACAGCGAAATTAGAATTTGCTGTTGTTAATGAAAAGTTTCCTATTGAAAAATTAGCAACTCTTATTCGTCAAGCAGAACAAAAAGGAGGCTACTCTTTAGAATCTAAATCTATGACTTATAGAAAATATATTAGAAGAATCAACCGAGATTTAAAAAATAAAATTCCTGAAAATCATCTCATCGTTTTTGAAAAAGCAGCTTCTGCAACACAAATGAAGCTAGGTAAAATACCTTATCTTATTAACATGAAACAAACCGTATCTGGAAGTCTTTTAGAAGATGCTTCTGTTAGTTTTGATCCCGATTTTAACAGACCTCAAGTGTCTTTTAAATTTCAACCAACAGGACAAAAACTTTTTGGAGATCTAACAGAGCAGATCATCGGGCAAAGACTGGCTGTTATTTTAGATAATGTTTTAAAATCAGCTCCTACTGTTCAATCTAAAATTCAAGGTCAAGGCCAAATCTCTTTAGGCCAAGGTAATTACGAAACTCTTTTAGAAGATGCCAATATGATTGCTACCACTTTAAGAGCAGGAGCTTTGCCAACGCATCTAGAGCAACTTGAAGAAAAAACCGTTGGACCAACACTCGGGCAAGACTCTATTAATAAAGGTAAAAAAGCAGGTTTGATAGGCTTGGCTTTAGTTATGATTTTTATGCTTCTTTATTATAAAACTTTAGGACTTGTTTCTAATATTTGTTTGGCTATGAATATGTTTTTTCTTCTGGCGCTTTTATCATCTCTTTCCGCCACTCTTACTTTACCAGGTGTCGCTGGTATTATTTTAACAATTGGTATGGCTGTTGATGCCAATGTTATTATTTTTGAAAGAATTAAAGAAGAACTTAAAAAAGGAGCCACTTTAAAGCTCGCTATACGAGATGGTTTTGGAAATGCTTTTTCCGCTATTTTAGATGCTAATATTACAACAGCTATTATTTGTTTTGTTTTAATTTATTTTGGAACAGGGCCTATTCGTGGTTTTGCTGTGACTTTATTTTGTGGTATTTTAACTTCTCTTTTTACTTCAGTATTTGTATCACGAACTTTATTTAATTTTATGGTGTTAAAAATGGGTTTGAAAAAGGTTTAAAAAATGAAAACAACAATTAATTTTTTAAAAATTTCAAAAATACTCACACCTATTTCTTTAGCCATTTCTCTTCTTGCTTTAGTTCTGGTTCTTGTTTTTGGTTTTTCTTACGGTATTGATTTTGCAGGAGGAAACGAAATACAAGTTCAATTTAAAGAAGCGGTTAAAATTGAAAATCTAAGAAGCCAATTGATATCTGCTGGTATTGAAAAACCTACCGTTCAAAAATTTGGAACAGATAATGAGTTTTTAATTCGTGTAGAAATCCTTGATGATGAAGTACAAAATAATAAAAAACTTCAATCTATTCTTTCCACTTTAGAAAATAAATATAAAAAACAAGGTGTGAATATTCGAAGAATTGATTCCGTAGGACCTCAAATTGGTCAGGAGCTTAAAACAAAAGGTATCTTAGCGATTGTCTATAGTCTTTTAATGATCTTGATTTATCTAGGATTAAGGTTTGATGTAAAATACGCACCTTCTTCTGTGATTTGTTTATTTCATGATGCTATTATCACAATGAGTATTTTTTCTATTTTCCAATTGGAAGTGAATGTTCAAACTTTAGCAGCGATTTTAGCGATTATAGGTTACTCTTTAAATGACACCATTGTGACCTTTGATAGGATTAGGGAAAATCAAAACTTATTTGGAAATAAAAAAAGTTTTTTCGATTTATGCAATCAATCTATTAATGAAGTTTTATCTCGAACTCTATTAACATCTATTACAACTTTATTAGCCATTTCATCAATGTGGATTTTTGCAGATGGAGTGATTAAAGATTTTGCATTCACTCTAGGTTTAGGTGTTATTATTGGGACTTATTCTTCTATCTATGTTGCTACTCCCTTATTGATTTTTATAGATAAGATTCTAACCCACTACCAACAAAAAAAATCTCAAATTTCAGAAACGGAATAATTAAAAATTAGTTTTTAAAGACAAAATCCATTCTTCTTGTTTAACAATAGAATCAACTTCTTTAAACCATTCGAGTGTTAAAAATAAATTTTTTGATAAAGCAACATCTCCTTTTAAAAGATACTCTTGAGCCTGATAAGAATCCCCCTTAATGCTGCCCTCTTTTCTGCCAAATAAAGCGCCTAAGGAAATATTTTTCCATTGAAAGTAAGGAAAAATATAATAAGCCCATAAATTTTCAGAATCTTGGCTTCTTTCAATCCTCCAAAACTCTCCTTTAAAGCCCATGTAAAAACTTGAGAAAAAGGCATCAGATCCGAGTCCTAAAGCTCGCATACCTCCTTCTAGAAACAAGTTTTGATGAAGGTAACTTAAAAAAACATTCTTATTTTCTTCTTCATAAAACAAACTTGTTGTGAACACTGGAGATAACCGAATTTTATGAAATGAATCTGTTTCCCTTAACTGCAAAGGAGATTGCAAACTGATTTTCCAAGAGAAAGAAGCAACTCTATTTTGAGATACAGAAATACCAAGAGCTTTATAGTCTTCTGGAAAAAGAGCTTGATGGACTAAAATATTTTTTAAAAAGATTTTTTCATTTTTTAATATATAAGAAACAGGATAAGAAAAATAACCCCAATCCAGGTCTAAAGAATAAATATTTTTGTGATGAATAAAAAACTCATCTAATAAGTAATTCCATTCTCCTTTTTTATAAGAAAGATCCAGCTCTAATCTCAATAAATTTTTATCTGAAAAGAAATAAAGAAAATCTATCTCTGCATAAGGAATTTCTATAGACATCAATCGAGATAAGTTATTTCTTTTAAACGATAATGAACTTTGAAAGTTTAAAATCTGATTTTCGTTTTCAAAAGATGCTAAATTTTCAGATACAGAATTTTTAAATTCGAGATTTTCAGATTCTAAATTTTCAGATTCAGAAAAAGAAATAGGAATGATAAGTAATCCCAAAACTAAAACTACAAGATTTTGAAAATGTATAAAAGTTTTTTTCATAACATATTATAAGGTTTTTGGAGAAACCCTAGCTCCTTCTATTAACTGAGATTGAGACAATTGAAGCCCCCATTGCACGCCCTTACCTTTTGACCAAAAAGTCATTCCCTTTGAAAAAGAATCCACAAAAAGATTTTCCCCACTTAAAACGGTGGTTGGTTTTTTTAAAATTCCATGCTTATTGACAAAATTTTCCCAAATTCGCACTCTAAAACCATATTTAGTTCCGTTTTTAACAGCAACTGTAAAATCTACTTCATTATTATTTAAAAAATACTTCCTTTTTTCTATTAAAGTTTGAGGAGGATAATTAGGAATAGAAACTGTAATTATCAAATCTGATTCTTTTCGTTGAAAAAGAATTTTAACTCCATCTTCTAATTGAAATCCTCTAAAATGACTAAAAAGTTCCAAATAAGATGCGGCAGAAACCATATAAGCTTTCATCAAATAAAACTCTTCAGACAAGACTCCTGAAAGGGCTTCTTGAGATAAAAATCTTTTTACAGAACTGCTACTATCTACTAAATTTTCTTTTATAGATTGTTTTTGCTCTGATAAAAATAAGGAATCACAAGAGCACAAAAAGAATAAATAAATAAATAAATATCGACTCATTTTATACCTTAAAAAAGACTACTATGTTTTCTAGTAGATTCAAAAATTTCTTTAGGAGTGTGACCTTCATGATTTTCTTGCTCCCTATCACCATATTTTTTCAGCTGCTCATAAAAGAAAGGATCTGAAAATCGAGCAGCAATATGCAAGCTCGAATCCCCTTTTTGATTCACAAAATTAACTTGATCTGATATTCCCAACCAAGTTAATCGAGTTTGGCTTTCCATAAGAAGAGTAAAAGATTTTTTAATCTCCTCGCTATGATTTTTGTTAGAAGGATTTAAAGTTAATAGAAGATTTTGAAGAGGAATATTTCCTTGATGATCAGGTAAAATATAATCCACCCATTGGCAGGTCGAAAGAATATCAAGAGCCTCTAAGTACGCGTTTTTAGCAGCAAAATTAACAGGAGTCATTCCCTGATTGTCTTGAGTATTTATAACATCATCCCAATCGAGATGAATGCTTTTCCCATATTTTTGAATTCCTTTCCAGACAAACATAGGATATTTATAATAGCTTTTTTGATGCTCCCATTCTTCTTTTTTCATGCAATTATTTTCCACTCCCCAAAAAAGTAAATCTCTATTTTGATCTCTAATAGATGTGTGTAAAAAAGTTTGACCTTCTTTATTTTGAAGATATTGAAATTTTCTCATAGGATACTCCAAGCCTCTCCAGTATTCATATTCTAAAGCTTCTGCTGTAACATAATTTTTTGCAATATGAAGAGACCTCTCTCCATCGAGAGTCTCTTTATCTAAATCTGAAAATTCATAATCTGATAAAAAGGCAAATCGTTCGCTATCATAGAATTGCGCAGACAAAGCCTGAATAAGTTTTACATACCCTTGTTGAGACGCTAAATAAAGATAGCTTTCTCCTTGATTATTTGTTTCAAAAAGATGCTGAGGGCTTAATTGTTCTGCAACAAATAAAGCTCCTTCAAGGTTATAAAATTGAATAGCAACAGCTAATGCTGTATCTCCATTTCTATTCTTATCAAAAAGATATTGTCCATTTTCGTCAATCATTTCCTGTAAAACAGCTTGATCTTCCTGATCGACTAAAGCGATAAAAAGAGGATTAGGAAATAGTTCTTGCCTGTCTTTGGGGGAAAAGGAATCGCTTCGACTCGAAACTTTAGAATCTACAATCTCAGAGTTTAACAAATCTCCACAAGATATAAGAACTCCGCAAAATGATATTAAAAAAATTATTTTTTTCATAACATAAACTCCTTGTTTTTTTATTTACAGTTAATGTACTCCTTTATAGAATACTTTTCTTTAACAGCTCTTTGGATTTTATAAAGAGTAAACACGCTAGGCTGATTATTAAAATCAGAAATGCTTTTAATAATGACTCGAAACCTAGACCAATCTAATTTGTCTTTAGAGTGTGTTAAATAAGTCAGTGTATGTTGACTAAAAGTAGACAACACTAATTTTATAATATTTTGAGTATCTAAAGATTCATAATTTTTAACTTTATCACTTTTTATAAACTCTATCATTTTTGGAAAAGACTTAAGAGATTCCAAAAATTGAGAATCTTCTAATACTTTTAGACGAGGTTTCATGTGGGAAGAATGATTTTCAAATAAATTCATCACTTTTTCTAATTGAGAAACATAAGATTGAATCTCTGCAGGAGGTAAAACCCCTTTTAGATAAACAAGATTTTTATAAACAGAAGAAAAAACTTCATGAGCATAAAGATTTTCCCCAGCTTTATTTTGAGAAAGCTGAATCTCTGATCGAGAACGGCTTAACTGAGATTGAAATAATTTTGAACATTTATCAGATAAAGAAGGGTTTGCTGAAAACGCACAAAAAACAAAGGGAATTATAAATACAATAGATCTTATCATAACGCCTTCTCCACAAGTTTTTTGCATTCAATATTTTTTCTTACAAAAGGTATTAATTTAATTTTTCTGTTTTTATTTTTAGATAAAGAAATAGATTCTATATAATACTTTTGAGAGTTTAATTTTTCAAAAAGAGAAACTTTATTTAAATTTTTATTCTTTAAAAATTTTTGCATTTCATAAAGGTAACTTAATAGGGCAAGAGTTTTTTCCATAGATTCATATTTATGAAACTGTATTTTCTTTTTATTTTTAATAACAGCAACAGAAGTTAAAAAATCAGAAAAATCATAAATGGAATGAAAGAATCGACCAAAATTCCAATGAAGCCTTAATCGATCAGAAAAAGAAAGATGATATTTTTTAGATAAAGCTTTAAAAGAAACTTTAAAAAATTTAGATAATAAAACTCCAAAAGCAGTTTCTAAAATATAAACTTTCATAAGGCGCTCTTGAGAAGATAAGCGAGTATCAAAAATGCTCTCTATATCTTTTAAAAAGGATTGGATTGTTTCTTTTTTGTTATCTAAGTTTTCATCTGAGAATTTTTGAGATAAAAATTCTTCAATCAAACCATCTCTAATAAGATCAGGTTGCAGCTTTAAAGGACCTTTTTGTGTTTTAGAAGATAATGAAGGTTCAATAACATTTTCTTGTAAGGATAAAGGCCACATCAACCCCTTTTGAACCATTTTATCTTGTTGATCTTTTCCGACCATATATGTTTTTTTACCTTTTCTAGATTTCAAAAATAAAAATCTTTTAAATCTATGACCAAAAAAATCTTTTCTACTTACTTTTGAAATTTTTTCTATTTTGTTTCTTTTTTTAAGAATTTGCTTTTCTATTTGTTGTTTTTTCCAGGGGTGAGTTGCTGCATCAAGGTTCAGCTCTAATTGTCTAATCTCTTTAAACAAAGGATCTGTTTTGTGCTTTAAATTTTCTAACCAAGTTAATCTATGGCCCTGTTTATTAAATAAACTTTTTGGACCCTTTTCATTAACTTCTTTTAATTCTTGATCTCGAAACTCTAAAGCTTGATCGATATGGAAAAAAACTTTTTTCTTACTTTTTCTAATTTGACGAGAAAACCAAGCGGTTTTTAAAAGAACTAATCCACCGCTAGATTCTAACTGCCTTCCATAAAAAAAAGATCTCGTATGTTTTTGAATTCCTCTCACAATAGGATACAACATAATATCAATAGCGGTACATACAACATGGATTCCCTTCATTCCTAAAAAAACAGAAATAATAGTTTCTGCTACTTCAGCACTTAATTTCAAACCTGCCATAACATAACCATACTTTGCTGTAATATAAACTCCTGTGTAACTTGCTTCTTCTGCAAAGTGTTTTCCTGAAGATAAAATTTTTTGTTTTAAAAAACCTTGAGGGAGATGCTTTCTAGCTTCTTCAACAACAATGTCAGGGTCTAAATCACAATTGCAATGTTTTTCAATATCATTGATGTAAATTCGAACCCAAGCTTTTGTTAAATTCCAAAAACCTTCATCTAAATAAACTTTATGTTTTCCAACTTTGTAAAAGGGAGTGACAGAGTTTTTTTGAATAGAAGATAGAAGCTCTGGAGATAATAAAATAGATTTTTCAAAAAGAGATAAAGCCACTTCAACATCTTTGGCATTTGAAGAATGATCATGAGAGTAAGCCATTGAAGATGCTAGCATCAAAAAAAAACTCACACTCAAACAGATCTTTACAAAGAGATTTAATAGGCTTGATAAAAATCTAGAGATAGACATAATGTGTCATTATGCTATCCTTCAAAAATTGTCTAGTTACTTTGTAAAATATACCCGCTAAAAACCTTGATTCTTAGCCTTTTTTCGTGGATTTTAAGGCAGAAATTTTTATCAAAAAAAGAAAAATATGGTGCCCGCGAAGGGAGTCGAACCCCCACACCAAAAAAGGTACTAGATCCTAAGTCTAGCGCGTCTGCCAGTTCCGCCACGCGGGCTTTTTTTATTCTAAGTTTTTAATTTCTTCTTCTAAAAATTTTTTATAAGTCGCTGGATTTAAAAGCTGAGCTAACTCAGCCTCTTTAGCAATCTCAACACGAATCAACCATCCTTCATCCATAGGTTTATCACTAATCAAGCCTGGAGTAAGGCTGCTATTAACTTCCACAACCTCTCCTGAAACAGGCATATAAACATCACTAGCGCTTTTATTACTTTCTACCCATCCAAAAGCTTGGCCCTTTTCAAAAAATTGTCCTTTTTGAGGAAGCTTCCAACTTACAACTTCACCTAAACTATCTTGAGCATAATAAGTAATACCAATAGTGACTGAGTTTTTATCATCTAAAGAAACCCATTCATGAGTTTTTGTATAATAATAATTATCTTCTGGAACCATAAGGTGCCTAGGGGTTTCTTCAACGCTCATTTTAACTCTCCTTTTTTAAAAACGGACCTGATACAATTTCTATTTCCGCTTTAGATTCTCTAATCTCTAAAAAACAATCTTCGTCCTGCTCTTTTATATAAGCTAATCCTATCATTTTCTCAAGACTAGGAGATTTAGCACCACTTGTCACTTTTCCTATCACCTTACCAGAAGAAGATACGACAGAATATCCCTTTCTAGGCACTCCTAAAGCCTCTTTCATAATAAAAGCTTTCAAGCTTTCGCCCCTTTTTTTTTGATTCAAAAGCGCTTGCTTACCCACATAATTTTTAGGGTTTTTCATCACCCAAGATAATCCCGCTTCTAAGGGATTACGGCTTTCATCAAAATCTTGACCCGATAAAAGATAGGCCATCTCTAATCTTAAAGTATCTCTAGCCCCTAACCCTGTGGGCTGAATCGAAAAAGCCTGGGCTTTTTCTAAAAAAGCTTTCCATACAGATTCACTTTGATTCCAAGGAATATAAATCTCAAAACCTTCCTCTCCTGTGTAACCTGTTCTTGAAAAAATAATAGAATTTTGGGAGGCAAAATGAAATTTTTTAATAGAGGAAAATTTTATATCAGGAAAAACTTCCTCACATAAAAGCAAGGATTTTGGACCTTGAACTGCTATCATCCCCCAAGAAGAACTTTCGTCACTCATTTCAAGATCTTGATTTTTAAGATGAGATTTTAAAAAATTAAAATCTTTATCCTTGGTTGCTGCATTTACACATAAAAGATAATCCTCTTCTTTTTTAAAACAATAAACAATTAAATCATCTATTAAATAGCCCTGCTCCGTACATAAAAAAGAGTATTGAGACCGGCCTTCCTCTAAAGATTGGATAGAGCTAGGTAGTAAAGCTGCTAAAAAATCCAAGCTTTGAGGACCTCGAATTCGAATTTCTCCCATATGAGAAACATCAAAAAGTCCGCCATGAGATCTTACATTAAGATGTTCTTTTGTAGGATTGGTATAAGAAAAAGGCATTTTCCAACCCGCAAAAGCGACCATCTTTGCTCCTAAATTTAAATGAGATTCATAAAGAGCTGTGTGATTCATAAAATATCCTTTATTGATTTTCTTTTAAAGAAAGTTCTGCCAGTTGAAAAGTATTTTCTAAAAGCATAGCAATAGTCATAGGGCCAACACCTTTAGGTACGGGAGATAAAGCTTTTAAATGCCCCTCTAAACCCTCTGCATTGACATCTCCTTTTAAAAAAGTTTTTCCATCTTTTATTTCTCTATGTATCCCTACATCCACCACAACAGCTCCTTTTTTAAAAAAATCTTTATTCAACAAAGATTTTTTTCCAGCACAAGAGATAACAATATCTGCTAGGAGACATTCTTGTTTTAAATTTTGAGTCTTAGAATGACAAATAGTTACAGTCGCTTGATAAGAAAGTAATTGTTGAACCATAGGAAGACCTACAATTTGACTACGACCTACCACCACAACTTTTTGACCTTCTAAAGGTATTTGATAATGTTTTAAAAGCTGTATAATTCCTAAAGGAGTGCAAGGGACAACTCTTTTTTGCCCAGACCATAAAAGAGCTTTGTTTTCTAAAGTTAAACCATCTACATCTTTTCTGGGATCTAACCAAGATAAAACAAGAGATTCTTTCAAAGAGGAAGGTAGTGGAAGCTGAATCAAAATCCCATGAAATCGTGCATCTTGATTCAGCTTTTCTATTTCTTTTTTTAAATCTGAAGTTTTAATATCTGCTGGAAATTTTTTTAAAAGAGAATGAAACCCAACGAAAGAGCATTGTTTGATTTTTTGTTTAACATAAATTTCACTTGCTAAATCTTCTCCTACTAAAAAAACAGCAAGCCCCGGAACAAAAGAATGTTTTTTTTTGAAAGCTTGAACCCGAGACTTTAAATCGTCTAGCAAAGATTGGCTCAAAGATTTACCATCTAAATATATCATACTAAAAACTCTCCTATACATAGCCTTTTCTCAAAGGGAATTCAACTTAAAGTCATTTTTTATAGACTTATAAAGCGAATTGACATATAAAACTTCTATGAGTCAAACTGAAAAAAATCTCACTCGAAAAAAAGTCTTACAACTCAAAGAGATAGAAATCTTTTATAAGGTTTTAAAAAAATACAACCTCAAAGAGGAAGCTTATAAAAGCCTTTTGCAGGTTTATATCAAATGCAAAAGAGAAAAAAGAAAATAATCTTTTCAAAAAATTCCTATTTCAACACTTTGAAAAAAAACCACTTAAAAAACTCAAAATCTTGCTCCTTTTAGGGGGTATTTTTGCAAAAACCTAATGCAAAAGGAGGTTTTATGCCAAAAAATCAAACACATCTATCAAGCTGGTTTTCTAAAAGCCGTTTGAGATACACTTATGTTTTTCTCAAGGAAAAATATTTGAAAACCAAGTATCAACTCAAAAAACTCAATAATAAAGGACAGGGTTTAATTGAGTATCTGATACTTATTGCACTTATGGGAATTGCTACAATAGGTATTATTCGAACCTTGAATCAAACTATTAAATCCCGTTTTGCTAATGCGGTCTACGCTCTTCAAGGGCGACCTCAAAAAGCAAAAACGGATAATGTAAGGAAAAAAGATTTCCAAAGAAGTGATTTAAGTAATTTTATGAATGGAGCTGCCAGTTCAGATGAAAAACAAAAAAGGTCAAAGCCTTATTGAGGCTACTTTACTATCTTTTGTTTTAATTCTTTCTATTAAAGGATTTTTTATTTTATTTTGGATGATGATAAATCTTTTATGGGCAGAACATCAATTGTATCAAGGTTTAATATGTAGAGCTGAAAAAAGACCACTTTCCATTTGCGAGACCAGAGTTTTAAATCAAATACAAAAATTAAATCTCACAGGAAAGTGGTCCAATTTAAAAATAACCGAAAGGAATCAACAATGGAAAGGATTCATAAAATGGAAGTTTTACAAATGGACTTTTCTCGTCAAAAGCCAACTTTATCTTTAAACCAAAAAGGGTTTGTCCTTTTATTTATGCTGCCCTTGTTAAGTTTATTTACAACTGGATTTCTGGGTTTATCTCTTATGAGTTTAGGTATTAAAAATATCACTTTTGCTCAAAAACATTGTCTATTAGAAAATTTATCTCTTCAAAAAAAACTTAAACGACTATTAACAAAACTTTTATCTTTAAATTCAAAATCTCTATTTTTAAATAACAAAAGAAAAATTTTGGAATCGGCTTTAAAAATATCTCTATCTGTAGGAGCCGTCCAGTCCATTCCTGTTATCAAAAAAAAGTTGTTTTTAATAAAGATGCAGCAAAAACGCCTGCTTTTTCAACAAAAAAAACTTCTAACTAAAGGAGATCTCATCAGAAAAAAATCTTTGAGGAGTCTCAAACAATCTCTTTATAAGGCTTCTATTCATTCGGTAAAAAATAATACTCTTTTAAAAAAAGCTTTAGCCGTTTCTAAAAAAAGAATTGGAAAACAGGCTTTTATCTACAAGCCCTTATCTCATTTTTCTAATCGTCAAAAAAATACATTTTCTTGGAAGATGCAGCCTTTTTTTCCATTATGGAAAACTCATTTTTTTAAATACAAATGCACTGCTACTTTAGAAAAGAAAGGATCTCTATGGAAAGAAAGATTATTTTATTAATTTCAAAAAAAGGACAAATTTTTATGGAAGGGCTTTTATTCATAACTTGTCTTGTTGTTTTTGTAGGAGCTTTAAGTTTTTTTAAAAAAAATGCAGATCGAGAGATTCATAAACAAAGACTTCATAAAATTTATAAAAAAAAATCTTATAGAGGTCGGTGGTATTCTTTGTAATAAATTATGAAGTATCTTTTTCAAAAATACTCCTCTCATTTTATTATGATAGGATCTGTTCTTATTTTATCAATGATTTCTCATTTTTTACCTCTGTTAAAAAAAACAGAAGAACCACCACCCACATCTATAGATGCTCTGGTTCCAGAAGGTTTTGTTCTGGTTCCTATAGATCTATTAAATGGAAAAGATATTATCAATCTCATAGGATCTTATGGAGTTGTGGACCTTTATTCTTACTCAACACAAACAGATCTTCCTGACAAACAAGTGGGGCGATTGATAAAAATTTTACCTCCTGACACTCTAGAGGGTCTTTTTTCAGCTTTAATCCCTGAAAAACAAGTTCATCAACTCTTTAAGCACTCTCCGCCTTTTTATGCTGTTATTCAAAATCCTGAAAAACAAGGTTCACAAATTCATAAAAAAAAGGTAAAAAAACCTCTCATTATTATTGAGGAAAATTTTTAAAAATGATTTCTATTTTGTTGTTTACTATCGCCTTTTCTAAACCTTGTTTTTCTACAATATGGGTTAAAGATACTAGAAGCTCTTTTTTAAAATTTAAATCTCATTTGAACTCTTTAGATTCTCAAAATATAACTTACGCTGAACATCTTTTAAAAACAAAAAGAGAAGCAACTCAAAAATTAAATTTAAAAGATCTGGTATTAAAAGCTCAAGAATACTACCTTTCAGGTGAAATCTCGCAAGCTTTAGAAGTTTTTAAAAAAATCACAGCTTTGAGTTATGTTGGAGATTGGAATGAGGAACAACGAAGAGCTATTTTTTACGCTTTTTTAAGAAGAGCTCAGAGTGAAAAAAATAAACACAAGAAAAAAGCACTCTTAGTTTCAGCAAGTCAATTTATCATGGATAAAGTTACAAAAGATCATCCTGATCATAATCTTTTTCCACCTCCTTTATTAGAAGAGCTTAAACACATACAAAATCAACACCCTCTTGTATCTATCCCTTTAAAAAAAATCTTTCCTCATCATGAAATCATTCTTATTAATGGAAAAAAAATACTTATTGAAAAAAAAGTAATTCAATTACCAGAAGCTTCTTACCGTATTACAGCTTTAAGCTCTTCTCATAAATCTTGGGGAAAGGTTACGCCTATTTCTTTTTTAATGAGTCAGCCTATAAAAACTCTTTCTTTATCTAAAGGGTATTGTAAAACTTTAAAATTAAAAACTCCGACTCAAGGAATTCAAATTTTTTCAGATCAAAATTGTAAAGTTAAAAAACCAATCGCTCTTCAAAATTTTGAGAAAAAATCTTATAAAAATTTAAAAGAAGAAAGCGACTTAAAAACCGAGGATGGATTAAAAAAAGAGGATAAAAAAATAAAAATTTCTAAAAAGAAAACTAATTATAAAGAAATGTCTTATAAAATATGGAATGAAAAAATAAAAGATTCCAGAAAAGATCTGCCAAAATGGGCTCTTATTGGATCTGCTGTTTTAACAACAAGTTTTGCGATTTGGTTTATAACTAAAGATAAAAAGAATCCGTCTCAGCCCGGTAACCTAGTTTTTTAATACATTTCATGTTCATTAACAGGCTCATGATTGGGAGCTCCAGATCCTCCGCCAGGTGCACCACCTGTGCCCGTGTTAATACCTCCAGAGATATTAACTTGACCGAGCCCTAAATTTCCACCGGAACCATCGCCTAAACCATTTGTACTTATTAATTGAATTTGTTGTTGTATTCGATACATTTCTTGAGTCAAACCAGAAATAGCTTGTTGTCTTCTATTCCATTCTTGTTGAACACTTTGTTGTTTTTCTAACCAAATTTTTTGTGCTTCCATTCGAATTTGATGTTGTTGTTGAATCAACTGAGCTTGATATTGTTGTTGAGCAATTTGAGCCTGATAAGCTTGAGCATAAGGATTAGCACCAAACTGACCACCGGCGCCAAATTGACCGCCGCCACCCCAAGGGCCACCCATCATTCCGGGAATACCAGCGCCTGCACCAAAATGTATGCCGCCACCGCCGCCCCAAGGGCCACCGCCCATACCAGGAATACCACCGCCTACATTAAATTGAGCTCCACCGCCCCAAGGACCACCCATCATACCGGGGATACCACCGCCTACACCAAATTGAGCACCGCCGTTAAAGCCACCACCCATACCGGGTATGCCGCCGCCTATTAATAACTGACCGCCACCGCTAAAAGGACCACCCATCATTCCGGGAATACCAGCGCCTGCACCAAAATGTATGCCGCCACCGCCGCCCCAAGGACCACCCATCATACCGGGCATAGCGCCTGCACCAAGATGAATGCCACCGTTAAGGCCACCCATCATTCCAGGCATAGCAAACTGACCACCGCCATTAAATTGACCGCCGCCACCCCAAGGACTCATGCCTTGGTTACAGAAATTCATATTATTTCCTTGTGATAAGCCGTAGAAACCTCGTGACATAAATGGATAAGCTAACTGTAAACCAGCTAAGGTATAACCAAATGTATCATGACTTGCTTCAAATCCTTGTTGAGCTCTTAAACGATTCGTCTCTTGTCTTGCTCTTCGGCCTTCTTTAATTCCAACATAACCTAAACCAGCTCCCATTAAAATCGATAGAACATTTCCTACTGTTTGCCCCGTTGTTGGCTTGTTTAATTCTCGCATTTTTTTAACCATACAATCTATGCACTCCGCTCCCGCTTCCGTATCTTCAATATCATTTAACTCTCTCATTAAATCTCTTTTTTGACTTTGATAATATTTCAGTTGATCTGTGATATCTTTAATTTCACTAATAGCTTCTTTGCATTTGCTAAAACTTTTAGCATATATTTTACAAAACTCTTTCTCTTTAACTCCACCGTTTTTCTTAAAATATCTTGAGCTCTGCCAAGGAGCGCAGTTAGAGTTAGTTCGTGGAGTGCCAGTATGGCTTGAACCTCCTCCAATGCTAGTGCTAGTACCAGCACCAGTGCCAGCGCCATTGCTATTATCATTGCCAGAATCAGAATCAGTGTCATTATCATCACAGCCTATTAACTTGGTATATGTAACCACACCAGGGTTCACTGTTTGATTACTACAATCTTCACATCTTCCTTCAGATTCATTCCAGCCCTTACCCGCTGTCGCTATACATTCTGCTTTATCATCAGAGGTTTCAGGAACAACCACACCACTGAATCCATCATTAGTAACATCACCATCTTTGTCATTAACCCAATTTGGACCATTTTTTTGATCTTTAGGAACACATTTTTTTTGAGAATCATCATAAATTTTATTTGTATCTATACATTCAGTAGAGCATTTCCCAAATTTAGTTTTTACACCTTTAGCTGCGCAATTCTCTTCTACTTTTTTAGTAATACATTTTTTTTGAGAATCATCATAAACCTTATTTCCATATATACACTCATTGCTGCAATCACCATCTTTTGTTTTTAAACCTCTATCTTTGCACTTTGCTAACTCTTCTGCTACAACCCTAGGACTGAATTCACTACCATCACCTCTTCCATCAATCCAATCTTCACTCTTTTTATTATTTTTATAGCCGTCTTGGGTATCACCAATAGCTTCTGCTTGTGGGATTAAGAGATTTTGAAAAACCATCCATAGATGAGGAGAGTTTAAAAATTCTGAATAAAGAAAATTGCTAGTTACTGAACAATCCCACTCATCTTGTTCGCCTTCAATATACTCTGCAATTAAAGAAGCAACGCTACCATTGTCATGCTCTGTATTTTCTCTTTCAAAAACTGCTTTCTTAAAAGAATTAGATAACATTTCAATCACTTCGTTTAAGTCATTTTTTCTCATGTTTCTAATTTGCTTTTTTTTCTTTTTTATTTTTCTTTTAATTCTTTTTTCAGCAGATTCAGAACTGTTTAAAAGCATCGCTGTTGTCATAGGATTATGACAAACTTGAGAGGGTGCCGCATAACTTTGTCCAAAATTAGGTTGATACATATAGGGATTCCCAAAAGAAAAAGAAACTCCACTATAAAAAACAAATATAAAAATTAATAATTTCAATACAACCTCTTAAAAGGTCTATCGGATTATTGAATTGAAAATATTAAACTCCTCCTAAGAATAAAGACCAAAGTCTGGGATATTATCAAAAAACTGCTTTTTTTAAGCTTTTTCGAAAAAAACCCCATCAAAAGAGCCCAAAAAATCATCTTTTTAGACATAAAATTTGCAAGCTTAAAAATAATATGAAGTTATGGATCTTTAGTTTTTTTTCTTGGTTTTCTTTAGGGGAAAACTTGATTTTATCTGTAGGTGAAAAAAGGATTTTAAACCTCCAGACTCAAAGAGTTATTCATATTGGTCAAAAAGATCTTGTATCGCTTTCATCCGTCGATGAAAACCTTCATCTACTAGGAAAAAAAGAAGGACAAACTTTTTTAACCATAGGCTCTAAAACCTACAAGGTTTTTGTTTTAAAAGAAAAAACAAAACAAGATCTTTTATTACTTGATTCTATTATTCAAAAAACTTGGGGATTGCATTGGACTCTTTCCAAAGATCATGTTCCTCAAATTACAGGACAGCTCCACCGTATCTATGATTGGGTTGAAATTTCAAAGCAGGCTCAAAGGTATAACATTCATTACGAATTCAAAGCTCAACTGGGAGAGGATTTACAACCAACTCTCGAGGTTTTTTTTAAAAATTATTTTAAAAATAAACTGGTTCCTGATATTCAATGGACTCATCTCCCCTTTGCTTTCCTTCCCAAAGAAGCTCCTCTTGCTTTTTATGAAGCTCAATTAAAAGCTTTTGGTTTAAAAATTCAAAAAGATCAGGATTGGTTTCACTCTTTTCCTTTTATCAATATTGAAATAGCTCTTATAGAAACCAATTCCTCTTCTTCTCTTTTTTTTGGAAACAATCATAATTCTCAAGATCAACTTTCTAGTTTTAAATCTCTTTTAAATCTTTTAAATTTGATGAAAAGTTCTGGAAAGGGAAAAACCCTCCATCACTCTTCGGTTTTAGCACAGCATGGAAAAGAAGTTCATATTCATAACGGAGGAGAGATTCCTTTTTCAAAATACAATAGTGAAACTAAAGAACATAGCACCGATTGGAAATCTTACGGACTCGATTTACGCCTCACAGCCTTTTTAGATAAAAAAGAACAAATCGTTCTTAAAATTCAGGGAGATTTATCAGAGCCTCTTTCAACTCCTATGGAGGGCAAAGCTCCACCTATGAAAAACCAAAGAATAAAAGTCAATTTACAAACTCAAGATCAACGCATTGTAAAAATCTATCATCAAAAAAAACAAGGGACAGGAACTTTTTCAAAAGGAGGATTGGATTTTTCGTTTTCTTTTTTAAAATCCCTAGTTCGAAATCATAGGAACTATAATAATTCGCAAATCATCCTCATTCAACCAAAAATTATAAGAAAGGCAAATTATGAACACACAAGCAGATATTTCAGAAAATAATTCTTTAACACCTCTTTTAGAAAATCAATTTAAACATTCTTCAAGTCTTAAATTAGAATTTCAAAAAATACTTTATCATTTTCAAAATTCTTTATCTTCAGAAGATCATTTATCAAAATTAGAAAAAAAACAAAAGATTCAAAAAATGATTGAACGATACAGCTCTTCTAAAAATTCACAAAGAATTCTTTTTGAATTTTGCGAGTATGGTCCTTTAAATTATTTAATAAATCATCCTGCTATTACTGAAATTATCATCAATGACAAAGATCACATCTGTTATGAAATCAATGGGCGTTTACAAACTTTTAATGATTCTTTTTTATCAGATATTACTTTTAATAATATTGTTGAAAAGTTATGCACTGAATCTCAACTCACTGTGAATTTTAAAAAACCTTTTGCAGAAGGAAGGTGGAGGCAATTTCGAATTCATATCACAAGACCTCCTTTAATTTTGAAAGATTTTCATATCAGCTTAAGAAGTCATCCCAAAGTGATTTGGAGTTTTAAAAAATTATTAGAAAATCATTGGGCTCCCGAAGATGCTATTGAAGTTTTAAAAAAATTGATTCAAGAAAAAGCCAATTTCTTAATTATAGGTCCTACGAGTTCAGGAAAAACTTCTGTATTAAATGCTTGTCTTCAAGAGTTAGGAGATCATGAGCGAATCATTACCATTGAAGATGCTGATGAATTGGTTTTGCCAAATCGTGTAAGCACAAAACTTCTCACTCAAAGCTCTCCAGAAGCAACTTCAGCTTTTATTGGCCAAGAACAACTTTTAAAACAAAGTTTAAGGCTTAGGCCAGATCGTCTTGTTTTAGGAGAGGTTCGCGGTCCCGAAGCCAAAGATCTTTTGTTAGCTTTAGCAAGTGGTCACCATGGAAGCATTGGCACTATTCATGGCAATCATCATAAACAAGTTTTGTGGAAGCTGGAAATTTTAACTCAAATGGGAGCTCCGCAATGGCATAGTTCCACGATTCAAAAACTTATTTTTTCAAGTCTTCAGTATCTTATTGTTTTGGATAAATTTGATTCCACTCGAATTCTTAAAGGCATTTATAAAATCACCTCTTATGAACCCACTGGTTTTTTATTTGATAGTCTTTATGAAAGAAATTAACTTTTTTTAGACATCACATCCATAAAAGGCTTAAATAAATCTAGAGGTATTGGAAAAACAATGGTTTGTTTCCCCTCTCCTGTAACTTCTGTTAAAGCTTGAAGATAAGCAAGTTGTAAAGCAGAAGGGCTTTCTTCCATAATTTTAGAAGCATCTTTTAATTTTTCAGCTCTTTGGAATTCCCCTTCAGCACTGATCACTTTTGCTCTTCGCTCTCTTTCCGCTTCCGCTTGACGAGCCATCGCTCTTTGCATCTCTCTTGGTAAATCAATATGTTTAACTTCTACGACTGAAACTTTAATTCCCCAAGGCTCTGTCGCCTTATCTAAAATTTCTTGTAAGGTTTGATTGATCTTATCTCGATTCGAAAGCAAATCATCCATATGATATTGACCTAAAACAGATCTTAAAGTGGTTTGAGCTAACTGACTGGTCGCAAATAAATAATCTTCAACTTGTGTAATAGATTTTTCCGTATTCACCACACGAAAATAAATAACTGCATTGACCTTCATGCTAACATTATCAAAAGTAATAACATCTTGAGGTTTGATATCCATAGTTACTGTTCTTGTATCTACTCGATATATTTTTTCCACACCGGGAATTAATAAAATAAGACCTGGGCCACGAACTCCCACTGAACGACCAAGTCGAAGAATAACTCCTCGCTCCCATTCTGGTAAAACTTTGATAATATTGGCTAACAAAACAAGTACACCAACACCTATATACATC
>JBPCUO010000081.1:0-6807 GCA_051011135.1 Bdellovibrionales bacterium | reverse complement strand
ACTCATAACAGGCATAATATCTTTCATATCTAAAGTGTAAGGAAATAAATCTCCTTTCCATTCCACAACATCAAAGAGACATTCTTTATAAGTGAATAAAGTTTTTTGACCTTCATGATGAACCAGCATTTTTTTAAATTCTAAATTTTCTTTTTGTAAAAATTGATTGAGAGCTTTTAAATCAGGTTTAACTAAAGAGTCAGAATCATAAAGAGCATGCCTGCCAAGAAGCCCTCTCTCTGGTGCGCGAAAATGACTTTTTAAACTTTCAATAACAAAAAAACTAGAATCTTTTGATGGAATAAAAACATGAGATAAAGATTTAGGTAAAACAATATATTGTCCAGAGTGATAATTTAAAAGACCATATTCTGTAAGAACAACTCCCTCGCCTTTATGACAAAAATACAAAAGATCACCGTTTGCGCTTTTAAAAAGTTTGGAAGAGTGTTTTGTGCAATTTAAAAAATGAATAGCAAGATTGTCATTATAAAAAAGAGGAGTCCAAGTTTTTTTATTTTTAGAAATTAAGTCAAACATTCTTGGCTTTAAAGATCCTTCAATATGACTCCATCTTGTGCTGGGGTTTTTTCGAATCAAATGAGAAGCCGGTCCAAAAAAACCTTCTTGCCCTTGCTCTTCTTCAAAACAACCTTTAGGAATATTTTTATGAGCTTGTCTTTTTTTCATTTAATATAACCTCTTTCTATTTGATCTCGTTCTATCGAATCAAAAAGAGCCTGAAAATTTCCTTCTCCAAACCCATCGTGCTGATGCCTTTGAATCACTTCATAAAAAATAGGCCCTATGACATTTTTTGTAAAAATTTGAAGTAAATAGCCATGCTCATCTCCATCCACAAGAATGCGATTCTTTTTTAAAGATTCCACATTTTCTTTTATGGTAAAACCTCTTTGTTTAAGCATGTCATAATAAGTGTTTGGAACATCAAGGAAGTGAAGATCGTTTTTTCTTAAGAGTTCTATCGCTGAGATAATTTTGTGAGTTTCTAAAGCAATATGTTGTATCCCAGATCCATTATATTCATCTAAGTATTCTTGAATTTGAGAATTTTTACCCGCTTCATCATTGGAAGGCTCGTTAATAGGAATAGTAATGGTATCACAAGGAGATTTCATTACTTTTGAAATCAATCCAGTTTTTAAACCTTTGATATCAAAAAATCTTCTCTGCGTGAATCCAAAGATACTTTGATAAAAATCACACCATTTTTGCATCTCTCCACAAGGAACATTATTAGTGAGATGATCAATAGATAAAAAGATAGGTTGAGAGGGAGCGTCTTGATGAAATTGAAAAGATTTTTTCCAATGGCCTCCGTTAGAAAAATCATCAACAAAATAAATTAAAGAATTTCCCACTCCGTAAATAGCAGGAAAACTATGACTATGAGAATCTTTTTCAACTTTTTGAGCGCCTTGGCTTACAGCCCAATCCAGAGCTTTTTGAGCAGAACCATTCACACGAAAACCTAAAGAACAAACAGAAGGCCCTTGATGTTTTTTAGAAAAATTTTGAGCAAAACTATCTTTTTGATTATTGATTACAAAATGACAATCACCCGATTGAAAAAGAGAAACTTCTTTATCTTTATGTCGGGCTGTTTCTACAAAAGTTAAATTTTTAAAGAGAGTCTGTAGATTTTCTGGTTCAGAGCTAGCATATTCAATAAAATCTAACCCTTTTAATAAAATAGGAGAAGATCTCATACAAAATAAATTACAAGAATTGGACCTTTTAGACAAGGATAAAAATAAAAATTAAAGACTTAAGGAGCGTCAGGTTGATTTTCTGGGAGTGCTTTTTGAAAACTCTCTAAGTTTAAACAATTTTTTTCAATTTGACTGAGCGTAGGGAAGTCTTTCATATCTAAATCAAATCGTTTTGCATTATAAATTTGCGGGATTAAAAAAAGATCTGCCAAAGTTAAATCATTTCCAAAACAAAACTTTTGTGATTTTGTTTTTAAAAAACTCTCTAAAGAAATAAATCCTTTTTGAATCCAATGATAACTCCATTTTTTTTTATCGGCTTTAAAGTTTTTTTCTAAAAACTGAAGAACTCCTAGATTTTGAAGAGGTTGAGTAAAGCTATTCATAACTTCACAAACAGATAAGATTTCACTTTTTAAAAAAGGGTCTTGAGGTAGTAAAGCAGGTTGGGGATAGAGGTCTTCTAAATAAAGAAGAATGGGAAGAGATTGAAATAAAATTTTATCATCGTGTTCTAAACAAGGGATTTGAGAAAAAGGGTTTATTTTTTTAAAATCAGCTTGGTTTTGTTCTCCTCCTGATTTTACTAAATGAATAGGTTGATAAATAAAAGGAATATTTTTAAAATAAAGAGCGATACGGACACGATAAGAGCAAGAGGAACGAAAATAACTATACAATTTAACTTTCATTATTTAAGAAGTAGTTATAAAAAGAGTAAGGGTCAACCTATTAATGAAAGAAGAGGGGAAAATATGAAATTAGGAAGTTTGAAATCTGATTCAAGAGATGGTCGTCTTGTTGTTGTTTCTCAAGATAATCAGCAGATGGTTTCTGCTAAAGGAATTGCAGATCATTTACGATTTGCTATAGAGAATTGGTCTCAATGCAAGCCGCAACTAGAAGATCTTTATAAAAAATTAAATGAAGGAAAAGTCGAAGGAGAAAAAGTAGATGAAAATAAATTTTTATCTCCTCTTCCAAGATCTTTTCAATGGATTGATGGTTCTGTTTTTATTCAACATATTCGTTTGGTTAGAAAATCTAGAAACGCTCCCATTCCAGAAACTTTAAATACTGTTCCTTTAGTCTATCAAGGTTCCGGAGATAGTTTTCTGGCTCCTCGAGAAGATATTCCTCAAGTTGATGAATCTTATGGAACAGATTTTGAAGGTGAGGTTGGGGTGATTGTTGATGATGTTCCTATGGGAGTGACTCCTGAAAAAGCTTTAGATCATATTATTTTATTTGTTTTAATTAATGATATTTCTTTAAGAGGCTTGGCTCCAGAAGAGCTGAAAAAAGGATTTGGTTTTTTACAAAGTAAGCCTTCTTCTAGTTTTGCTCCTTTTACTGTAACAAAAGAGGAACTGGGTTCTTCCTGGAAAGAGGGCCGAATTCATCTTCCTTTATCCGTTGATTTTAATGGAGAGTTTTTTGGAAAAGCGATCGCAGGGGAAATGCATTTTCATTTTGGAGAAATTATTGCTCATTGTGCTAGGACTCGAAAATTAACAGCAGGAACTATTATCGGAAGTGGAACAGTGTCTAATGAGGATCGCTCTAAAGGGAGCAGTTGTTTGGTTGAAAAGAGAACTTTAGAACACATTGATACAGGAAAGCCTAAGCAAGCTTATATGCAGCCTGGAGATCATGTGAAGATTCAAATGTTAGGACCAGAAGGCCAAGATATTTTTGGAACCATTTCACAAAAAGTAATTTCTGTGTCATAAAAAATATATGTGGAAAGTTTTAAAAAAAGGGTCTCGTTATTTTCCTGTATTAGGTTTTGTTGTTTTATTATTATCAAGTTGGTTCTTGTTACAAAATGTGAAGAGCTCTTCTCAAGAAGATATTCATAAAGAACTTCAAGAAAAAGTTCAAGAAGCGATTTCAAATTATGTCATAACATACACACCTCATATTACAGGTATAACTTTTCATAAAGTTTGGACTCAAAAAACATCATCTCCTACAGTTATAAAAATCTTTTTTTCTTATACTTTAGTGACAGATGAAGAAGCTCCAGGAAGTCTTTTGATTGAAGGAGAAGCTTTGTTAAGTTTATCAAACGAAAGTAAATACCGTTGGATACTCAGTGACTTTAAAGTTACAAACAGTCTTTTAGAATTTTCAAAACCTATGGTGATTAAGTTTTCTGAAAAATAAAAAAGGCTAAGCAATTGCCCAGCCTTTTTACCATCTTTTTTTCAGGAAAAACGATAAGCCGGATTCTGTCTGTCTTTTCCCGATGGCTAGAGAAAAGAGAAACGATTATTCATCTGGGAGTTTTATTACTAAAACCCTCTTGCGATCTACCCGAAAGATGAACTGTTGGCGCCAGTATATCTTTCCTATTTGATCTCGCTCCACATAGAGTTTGGCTGTTTTCACTCCAACCAAATCATAGATTTGTTGGACATACTTTCTGTTCCACTTGTCCTCACCTTTAGGTGGAAGGGAATTACCCTTTATGTTGCCAATGGAGTCCGGACTTTCCTCTCTACTTAAAGTAAAGCAATCGCCTGTTTTTCCATGTTGAATGTAATACAAAATCCTCCAAAATTCAAGAAGAGGGATTTTTTTATAGGTAGGCCTGATCTAGAGCTTCGTTGGCTAAAGCATCGGCTTGGGTGTTTTTTTCTCTTCTAACATGCTCAAAAGTGTAATGAGGGATTTGAAGGAGAAGTTTTTGGCATTCTTCAAAAAGAGGTTTGATGTTAGGAGATTTAACCTTGTATTTTTTATTGATTTGTTGGACTAATAATTCACTATCAGAATAAAGATGCACATTATCCACCTTATGCTTAACAGATAGTTGAAGAGCATAAATAACGGCTTGATATTCCGCAAAATTATTAGTGTTGCTAGCTTCTAAATATTGACCTTCTTGATAAATGATTTTTCGATCTGAATCGATGACATAAATTCCTAAAGCACAGGGACCAGGATTTCCTCGAGAAGCTCCATCTGTGTAGATGAAAACTTTTTTAGGCCATTGTTGTGTCATTATTTTTTACCAATGTTTTTTTATAAATGCTTCTCGGGACATGTTTTTAGCATCGTTGATTTTTTGTAAGTGTTTTTCACGCTTAGGCGCCTCTAATTGCGACCCTTTTAAATCTGATTCTCTTAAATTTTTATAAAATAAATATTGAGTTTGAGGAATTAAATTATCTGCGGCTGGTAAAGCATATCTTTTTAAAGCATTGTGCTTCATATATTTGGAAAGAATCTGAGTTTGTTTCTTGGGTTGGTCTGCATTTTCACCTATAGTCGCTTTTATTTCTTTATACAAAACTATGCCAAGTCTGCTTATATGAGGTGTAGTTTCTAATTTTTTAGCAATTTTATTTATTTCTTCAATATTGCCGTTTCTTACAAAATCTCTAGCAACTAGGTTAATTCGAATAGTTTGTTCTACATAATCAGGTGATTCTTGGTTTAGAGATTCTATAGTTTTTTTAGCAATTGCTTTAGAATCCAAGCCGTGATTTGCTAATTTATGTTTTATTTGTGAGGAATAAATAGATTCAGTTTGATTTTCTACTAATTCAGTTTGATTTTCTGGAAATAGAATTTTATTTTTTAACAACTTATCAGAGTGGTCTTTTGTAATGAGACCATATTGAGTCAGTTGATCTATAACTGTTAAAGATAAAGTGACTCTAGTTTCTTTTGGAATTTCTATACCTGATCTTCTATTTAATAAGCCTTTGCGATCTTTTGTTTTTTCAAAAATTTCATTTGTCGTATTTACAAGATCATTAATGTGCTTCTCTAAAAAAGAACCCTTTTTATTAGGATCTAGATTATCAATTTCTTTATAAAAATTTAAAAAATCGACTTTTTGTATAGAGCTTACACTAGGAGATTCAATTCTTTCTTTAAGAGTATTAGAAAAAGTCTCTTTTTTAAAAACTGTTTTTAATTGCTTATAGAGCTCTGGATCTTTTTTTCTGGCTAAATCCCAAGTATCATAGATATTATTAAAAAGTAAGTGAGAGTATTTAGAGCTTTTATTTTCATCCTTAAGCTCCGCATCTTTTGCATTAATATCCTTTAGGGTTTTTATAATATTTTCTCTAGCCTTTTCTTTTTGTGGATCTGTAGATTTTGGATTTTCTAAAATTTGTTTTGCTTTAATTAAATCACAACCATATTTATAAACTTTAGAGTAATCATGATTATCAACCGCTTTAGCAGAACTATCAACCTTTTCCCAAGAATCTACATAACAATCTCCCTCATTTTTTAATAAAAGATTTAAACCTTCAACAATAGTAACTTCAGGATCTTCTTCAATTTTATCAGCATTTAAAGCTGTTACTATATTATTGATATGATTATAAATCATAGAGCTATCTTTATCGGTATGCTCTATAGAGCCATCATTTTTTTCTTTAGTGGTAAGAGGCGCAGCATCTTGAAATCCATAAATTTTAGAATGAGGAAACATTCTTAGATACCTATTGCTTAAAGGAGTTAATTCATTAATAGAGGCTGTATAGGACTGTTGCATTAAATTGAAATTTCTAAAATCCATATCTCCCTTGCTTGCAATTCGAGCTGCTTCTGAATTGACTTGTTTATTTCTGTGAACTGTTCCACCTTCATATTCTGCTTGAAGTTCTTCACTCGTTTTTAAATAATTATCATTGACAGTATTGCATCCAAGAAGCCATAGGGATTTAATAGAACTAAACCAATCTTTATACTCATCATCACAAGAAAGTTTTTCCATATCTTTTAAAAAAAGTTTTTTCTTTCCATCTTTAAAATCTCCATAGTGATGACCAGAGATAATCAACCCATCACAGCCATTATCCTTAGTGTCTTTAATCATTCTTTTAAAAGCTTCTTTTCCTAATTCCTTTCCTTTTACAGAATAAGATTTAATATTGGCAGATTCTTCTAAATTCTTTTTAAGATTTTTTTCATTAGGTGTTACTTTCTCTGAACTTAAATAAAATTGGCAAATAGTAGGTTTTTTAGAAACAGAAGTTTCGCTAGCAATGGCCAGATGAAAAAATAAAATAAAAACTAGTAAATAAGACATTTTTAATTATATTAG
>JBPCUO010000080.1:0-16893 GCA_051011135.1 Bdellovibrionales bacterium | reverse complement strand
GTTCATCTCTGACTTTTACATCCGCTCCTTGTTCCAATAATAATTCTAAAAGATCTGATCTGCTAGCTTTAATGGCGTACATTAAAGCGGTTTGGCCTTCCTGATTTCTGGCATTTACATCCACCCCAAATTCAATTAATACCTTTACGATATCTATGCGATTTTCTTCAATAGCAATCATTAAAGGTGAAATACTACCTATAGAAATTTGTTCATTAATATCTGCTCCTGATTCAATAGCAAGTTTAACATCTTGAGCGCTTACATCTTTTTTTATAAATTTATGTAAATGAATTTTAGCTTCTGAAAAAGCAGAGGATAAACATACAGAAATTATCAATATCTCTTTTAACATTTTTTTTCTTAATTGAGTCTTTTGTATAAACATATCATGCAAAGTAATAAAACAAAATTTCATATTTTAAATTATTTAATAGCTCCAGCTTTTATTAAAATTTGAGCCGTATTTGTAATATCTTTTTCCGTAAGGCCTAAGCTTAAAAAACTTTCTTTGTACAAATAAACACAAGATAAAGCGGTTTGACCTGCTTGATTTCTAGCATTCACTTCCGCCCCAGCTTTTATTAGCAAATCTACCACTTTTGAATTTTTAAAAGTAGCAAATGACATCAAAGCCGTTTGGCCCTCGTTATCTCTAGCATTCACTTCCGCCCCAGATTCCAATAATAACTTTACTAGATCTAAAGAGTCGAATCCAACAGTGTACATCAAAGCGGTTTGACCTGCTTGATTTCTTCCATTTATATCCACTTTTGATTCAATTAAAAGTTTTAAAATTTTTAATAATTTGTATTGATAGGATTTTTTATAAACTTTATTTTGATTGTTTGAAGTTTCATCAACAATCAAAAGATTTATCAAAACTGTATCCCCATTATCATCTTTTAGATTCACATCGCTCCCGGCTTTTACCAATAAACTCATAGCTTTTAAATTTTTCTCTATAGCTGCAATCATCAAAGCGGTTTGGCCCCGATTATTTCTTGCATTTACTTTTGCTCCGGCTTCCAATAATAATTTTAGAATTTTTATACTATGGTTATTGTATTTAAAAGGGTCGTCCTGGTTTGTAAAATCGTATTGAATAGGATTCAATGCAGTCATCAAAGCGGTTTGACCGTCTTTGTTTTTTTCATTTACATCCACGCCTTTATCAATTGCAAATTTAACATTTTTAACAGTGGCATCTTTTTTTATAAGCTCAATTAAAGACACTTCACTTTTTGAAAAAGCAGCCGGTACAAATAAAGAAATTATTAATAGGTTTTTTAACATTTTTCCTTGATTTTTTTATATAACTTATAATAAGAATTTACCAGAGGAAACATAAATTGAATATTCTTTTTATGATTTAATAACAAATAAACTTATACTTCTGTATTTTTTACTGGTTATAAATGATAAAAAATTCATCTAAATTTAAGAAAATCTACCTTAAAGTCTGTCTTTTTATATTTCTTTAGTTATTGCTTTCCTATTTTAAAGAGTTACATTTTTTTATAGGATATATTATAAGGAATTATGAAAAAGAAAAGATTTAAAAATCCATCTAAAAACTCATCCAAAAATATTCTAAAAAACCCCTCCTCCCCCAAGGAAGATCAAGAAAAAGTTTTTTTAGAATATAATATACCTCTTCAATTTCCTGAAAAAGTTCTGAAAGAATTAGATCAAATTCCTGACGCTGTTAAAGAAGAACATTTTCAAAATAGAAAAGATCTTAGAGATAAAAATTTTGTAACTATAGATGGTCCAACAGCTAAAGATTTTGATGATGCTATTTTTGTAGAAAAACAGGATTTTGGATACAAACTTTTTGTCGCTATTGCAGATGTTAGTCATTATATAAAAAAAGGATCTGCTTTAGATCAAGAAGCTTACTCGCGAGGAAATAGTACTTATTTTCCTAATTGTTGTATTCCTATGTTACCAGAAAAATTAAGTAATGATCTTTGCTCTTTAAACCCTTTGCAAAATCGATTGGTAGTAGTTGCAGAATTGGATCATGATTTTAAAGGAAATCTTCTGGATTATAAAATTTACCCTTCTGTTATTCAAAGTCAAAAACGACTTACTTATAAAGAAGTCGAAGATGCCATAGATCAAAAAAACAATTTAGAGAATTTAGAGTTTTTAAAGGAAGCAAAAGATCTGGCAACTATCCTTTTACAACAACATTATAAGGAAGGAGCTTTGAATTTAGATATACCAGAAACAACTATAGTTATTGATGAAGCTAATGATGTGATTGATTTTAAAAAAGAAACTAGGCTTTTTTCTCATCAAATGATTGAGCAGTTTATGTTAGCTGCTAATAAAGCAGTTAGTCTTTTTTTAGAAAAAAATAACTACTTTTTCATGTACCGCGTTCATGAAAATCCTAAACAAGAAAAGCTTCAGCAGTTAGAAATATTTTCAAAAACTTTAGGACATCTTAAGCCCCTTAATTCTAGATCAAATATTATTGAATTTCTTAAAAAATTTAAGGGTCATCCTAAAAGCCCCATACTTAATAAATTGATTTTAAGATCTTTATCACAAGCCCGTTATAGCGCTTACAATAAAGGGCATTATGGATTAAATTTTACATCTTATACGCACTTTACATCTCCTATCCGTCGTTACTGTGATCTTACGATTCATAGATCCATTAAAGCAGCTCTCAATAAAGAAAAAAAATCTCTCCTCAACGAAAAAGAAATAGAAGAACAAGCTGTATTCATTAGTGAAAAAGAGCAAAACTCTGTAAAAGCAGAGAGACAATTTATGGACATAAAAAAATGTAGATTTTTATCTCTCCATATAGGAAAAAATTTTTCAGGAACTGTATCTTCTGTAACTTCTTTTGGGATATTTATTTCTCTCAATGATTTTGATATTGAAGGATTGATTCGTTTAAAAGATCTTCCTGGTTATTGGATTACGGATGATGTTAATTTAAAAATCGTATCTCAAAGAAGTAAATACACTATAACATTTGGAGATGAAGTAGAGATACAAGTTGTAAATACAAATCCTGAGTTAGGATGGATTGATTTTGAATTATTAACTCATAAAGGAAATCCACTACCCTCATCTGCAAAAGTAAAAAGAAATTTTTCTAAACAAAAATTTTCTAAACAAAAAAAATCTTCAAGAAATTCTTCTGATAAAAAAGAAAAGTTCTCAAAAAGAAAAAAAGATAAGAAAGGCCCACCTTCTAAAAAAAATTCAGCATCAAAAAAGAAAAAGAATAATAAGAATAAGAAAAGATTTAAATATTAATTTTTAACCAATCTTTACTTCCTAAAATTTTATTTTCTAACAAACCTTTTTTAGAAAAAATATAAGTTGTAGGAATAGAACCTTGGAAAAAATACTGATCCATCTCCATGGAGGAAACACTGACAATTTTAAAATGGTTGCTCAAATCTGAAAAAGAATTATCAATAAAAGCTTGGACTTCTTTTAAGGGTTCTGTTGTGATAGCCACAACTAATAAATCAGAAATTGTTGTATCCGCTAATTGAGAAAGGGAGGACATCTCCTCTATACAAGAAGCACACCAAGTGGCCCATAAATTAATTAGAATTTTTTTTTGATCTCTATAGCAATAAAGATCAATCACCTCACCTTTTATATCTTTAAAAATCCAATCTATAGGCAATTCCATAAGCGCATTAAGCTGATCTATTCTTTTAGAGATTATAATTTTTTTTTGAGAGCTTATCTTTTTATCAATAAAACCACGACAAGGAGATTTTATAGTTGTTACAGGTGTAGAAGAATTAAAATTTTTTATAAAAAAATAACCAACCAAACCAATGAATAAAATACTTATTAAATAGATGCTATTTTTGATAGAAAATTTAGAAAACATCTAAAAATTTATCTATTAATCCTGCGAGATTCAGATTGAATTTTACGAATAACTTTTCTTTTTGCTTCTACTTTTTGAGCTTTTAATTTTCTAGCTTTGTTATACTCTGGAGAAGCTTTTTGTTTTTCTTTTTCTTCTTTAGTTGGACGAGGTATAAATTTATAATCTACAAATTCGATCAAAGCTTTAGGAGAAGCATCTCCTTTGCGAATTCCTAATTTTACAATACGAGTATAACCCCCAGGACGATCTTTAAACCTTGGAGATAATTGTTTCACTATTTTAGATACTGCTTTTCTATTAGGATACTTAGAAAGTAAAAGACGATAAGAACTCACGCCTCCTTTTCTACCAGCAGTAATCGCTTTTTCTATCATAGGCCGTATTGTTTTTGCTTTTTGCAAAGTTGTTTTGACTCTTTCATGATCTACTAAAGATATAACAAGATTTCTTAAAAGAGCTTTTCTAGGGCCCGGTTTTAACCCAAAAGTACTTGTATTTTTTTTATTATGCCTCATGAATTATCGCTTTCATCATCATCAGTAGAAACATCTTCATTATCTTCATTATCAGTAGAAGTCTCTTCACTTGCTTCGTTATCAGTAGAAACATCTTCATTATCAGTAGAAGCCTCTTCATTCGCTTCTTCACTATCATCAGTAGGAAAATCCTCGCTCACTTCTTCATTATTAGAAGAAGAAAGATCCTCACTTACTTCATTATTTTCTAAAACTCCATTTGCTTCTGAAAAAGCAGCCTCAGAGTCGCCTTCTTCGTCTTGATCGCTGTTTGAAGGTTTTTCTTGATTATAACTTTGATTCTCATGAGAAGAAGATAAAGATTCCTCTTGTTGTCGTTCTGATGAGTTTCCAGCAGAATGAGATCTTGATTCAGAGGATTGATAATCTTTTCTATAAAGGTTGGCAGGAGGCCATTCGCTAATCTCCATACCTAAATTTAATCCCATAGGTTTTAAAATTTCTTTAATTTCATTCAAAGATTTTCTACCAAAGTTTTTTGTTCTCAACATTTCTTGTTCTGTTTTAGTCACTAAATCTCCAATATAACGAATACGAGCATTTTTTAAACAGTTAGCACTTCTGACAGATAATTCTAAATCTTCAGCAGGACGAAAAAGATAATCATTTAATTTTTTACTACCCTCTTCAACAACTGTTTCTTTAGGTTCAATATTTTCATCAAAATTTATAAAAACCTGAAGTTGTTCTTTTAAAATTTTATACCCTAATGGAACTGCTTCTTCAGGCTTTAAAGAACCATCAGTCCAAACTTCTAAAACTAAAGAGTCATAATCTGTTCTCTGCCCTACACTAGTGTTGTTCACCATATAATTCACACGACGAACAGGGCTATGAATGGAATCAATATAAATAAAACCTTCAGAAAGCTTTTTCTTTTTCTTAGAAGCCTCAATATAACCTCGGTCAAAAGAAATAATAATTTCAATATTTAAATTTCCATCGTCGCTTAAAGTAGCAATATGAGTCTCTGGATTTAAAACTTCAATATCTGAACTGAGTTCTATATCAGCCGCAGTAACAATGCCTGGTCCTTTTTTTGAAATTTTAACAACTTTATCTTCAACATCATGTTGACGGAAACGAACTGCTTTTAAATTAAAAATAATATCCATGACATCTTCTAAAACACCATCAAGTGTTGAGAACTCATGAAGAACTCCATCAATTTTTACTGCAGAAACTGCAGAACCCATCATGGAACTTAAAAGAACTCTACGAATAGAGTTACCTAAAGTTAATCCATAACCTCTTTCTAAAGGAAGTATATAAAACTTTCCATAAGTCTCTGTTAAAGAATCTTTATCGACTTTAAAACCTTTTGGTCGAATTAAATCTTTCCAATATTTGTAATAGTACTTTGGTAAATCTACTTTTTCCATTTTATACTCCTTGCTATTTTTTTATACTCGTCTTCTTTTAGGAGGGCGACAGCCATTATGAGGTAAAGGAGTTGTATCTTTAAGAAGAGTCACCTTAATACCTAAACTATCAATACTCCTTACAGCCATTTCACGACCAGCCCCTGGTCCTTTAACATAAACTTCCACTCTTTTAACTCCACAATCTAATGCTTTTTTAGCCGCATCTTCAGCAACCGCTTGAGCCACAAAAGGAGTTCCTTTACGACTTCCTTTAAAACCTAACAAACCTGAAGAAGACCAACATAAGGCATTTCCTGCTGGATCTGTAAAAGTAACCATTGTATTTCCAAAACTAGAATTAATGTAACATTTTCCAGATGGAACATTTTTTTTAACCTTTTTCTTTTTAGGTTTTTTTTCTATAATTTTAGTTTCTTTTTTTTGAACTTCACCCATAAATAACCTTAAATAGCTTTCTTCTTATTAGCGACAGTTTTTTTAGGACCTTTTCGCGTTCTTGCATTTTGCCGAGTGCTTTGTCCACGAACAGGAAGTCCTTTACGATGACGAACACCACGATAAGCTGACATATCCATTAATCTTTTAATAGACATTACCTTCTCTCTTCTTTTATCTCCTTCAACTTTGTAACTTTTTTCAATAATAGAACGAAGCAAAACCACATCATCATTAGATAATTCACTCACTCTCATACTATTTTTAAATCCCGCTTCCTTACAAATTTTTTGAGATAATACTCTTCCAATTCCATAAATAGAAGTTAAAGCCACTTCTATTCTTTTTGAATTTGGTAAATCTACACCAGAAATACGAGCCATAATTATCCTTGTCTTTGTTTATGCTTTGGATTTTTACAAATAACACGCAAATAATTTTTACGCTTAATGAGGCGACAATCTTTACAAATTCTTTTTACAGATGCCCTAACTTTCATAAAAAAACCCGCTTTTTAAAGAACGAAAATTAACACCATAAAATAGGAAAGTCTATAGCTTTTCACCCTTAAATAACTTTTTTTAAGGCAGAAAGTATGTCTTCAAGAATTTGATCAGAAGGCCTCTCTCCATCAACTGTTTTTAAAATTCCTTGTTGATTAAAATATGTCAAAAGAGGTTCAGTATTTTCCCAAAAAATCTTTAAACGATCTAAAACAACCTCTTTTTGGTCATCCTTTCTGACAATAAGGGGCTCACCTGATTGATCACAAATTCCTTTTATTTTTGGAGCTTTGTTTTTTATATGGTAAATACAACCACTTTTAGGAGCCCAAAGCCGACCTGTTAGCCTTGCTACAACTTCAGAATCAGAAACTTTTAGGTATAAAACAAGGTCTAATTTTTGGTTTCTGTTTTTAAGAATCTCATTGAAAGCTTCTGTTTGGGTTTGATTTCTGGGGAATCCATCAAAAATACTATCTCTATCCATGCTTGTATTTTTTAAAGCAAGTTCAACCATTTTTATAGTTATAGTATCAGGAACTAACTCTCCTTTTTCTATATAATTTTGAGCTTCCAAACCTATGGGAGTTTTTTCTTTCAGGTTTTTACGAAAAATATCACCTGTACTAATATGTTTAAAATTCTTTTTTGAAACAAGATATTGAGCTTGAGTCCCTTTACCGGATCCAGGAGAGCCTATAAAAAGAAGATTCATTAAAAATGAACCCTTCTACTTTTAACACGAACTCCTTTGACCATCCCTTCATAACGAGCTGTTAAAAGATGAGATTGAATCTGTTGAGCTGTATCTAAAGCCACTCCCACTAAAATTAAAAGACTTGTGCCTCCAAAATAAAAAGGAATCTTTAGCTGATCTATTAAAATATTGGGCATAACACAAACTGTTGCTAGATAAATAGCACCTGCCACAGTTAAACGATCCAAGATTTTTTTCACATAATCAGAAGTAGGTTGCCCTGCTCTAATTCCAGGAATAAATCCTCCATATTTTTTTAAATTATCTGACATTTCATTAGGATTAAAAACAACCTCTGTATAGAAAAAACAAAGAAAGATAATAAAAACAACAAACAATATATTAAAAATAGAACCTGTTAGAGAAAAAGATTCTTGTAATTTTTGAGCCCACTCTGCTTGAGTAAATTGAGCAATCGTGGAAGGAAAAAGAAGTAAACTACTTGCAAAAATAGGAGGTATAACACCTGAAAAATTAAGTTTTAAAGGAAGATGACTCATTTGTGCTGTAGGTTGTTTATTTCCTAAAGCTCTTTGAGAGTATTGAACTGGTATTCTTCTTTGTCCTGTTTCTAAAAAGATAATAAAACCTACGATAAAAATCATAAATAAACTCAGTCCTAATCCTAATCCTCCGCTCATCTCTCCTTTTTGAATCATAGCCCAAAGATTAGCTGTTCCTTGAGGGATTCCTGCAGCAATACCTGCAAAAATAAGAAGACTCGCTCCGTTACCAACTCCCTTTTCATTGATTTGCTCTCCTAGCCACATCAAAATACAGCTTCCAGCCGTTAAAGTCATAATTGTAAAAAACTGAAAAGACATAAATGCAAAATGACTTATAGAAACAATAGATTCTTGACCAAAAAAACCTCGAGACAAGCCATAACCTTGAAAAATAGAAAGTAAAACGGTCGCATAACGAGTGTATTGATTGATTTTTTTACGACCCGATTCTCCTTCTTTTTTAAGTTGCTCTAAATAAGGAACTCCGGTTTGAAGTAACTGAAAAATAATAGATGCTGTAATATAAGGTAAAATACCTAAAGCCAAAATACTAAATTGCTCGAGGGCTCCACCGGTAAAAGTATTTAACAAACTAAAAACTCCACCACCTCTTTGAGCAAAAGCTTCTACAACAGCAGAGCGATCAACTCCCGGTGTAGGAATTTGAACTCCAATTCTATAAAGAATTAAAACCCCAATAGTAAAAAGGATTCTATCTTTTAATTCTTTAGGGAAAGTAAAATGAGAAGGAAGTTTAGCGGATTCCATTATGAGTTCAAGATATGAACTTGTCCTCCTGCTTTTTCAATAGCTTCTCTAGCTTTTTTACTAAATTTATGAGCTTTAATAACTAAGGGAGTTTTTACTTCTCCACGAGCTAATATTTTTATTTTTTTTGATCTTTTTACCAAGCCTTTTTCAGATAAAGTTTTTGGATTTACTTCTTCTTTCCAATGTTCTAATTGGGAAAGATTAATAATATTATAAGTTGTTTTAAATCGAGCATTTGTAAAACCAAATTTAGGAAGCCTACGACTTAAAGGCATAGTCCCTCCTTCAAAACCCGCAGGTATATTTCCACTTTTTCTCGCTTTTTGTCCTTTATGTCCTTTAGTAGAAGTTCCACCTTTACCAGAGCCTTTTCCGCGACCTAATCGTTTTTTTGTTTTTCGACTCTTTGGATAAGAATTTAACTGAGATAATAAACTCATAACAACCCCGCTTTATGCTTGTTTCTTTTTAACAGATTTCTTTTCAACAGAAATTAAATGACCGACAACTTTTAACTGACCTCTAAACGCAGAAGTATCTTTAAAAACTCTACTTCTATTAATCTTTCTTAATCCTAAAGAAGATAAACTGGCTTTTTGTTTTTTACTTGCGCCATTAATGCTTTTTTTTAAAGTTACAATCACTTCACTCATTTTTTGTCATCCTTTTTATTGGATTTAGAAATATGAGCTAATTGACTAAGCCCATCTAAAGTCGCTTTAACCACATTATGAGGATTACGACTTCCTATCCGTTTAGATAAAATATCTTTCACACCTACGCATTCCAAAACAGCTCTTACAGGTCCTCCTGCAATTAAACCAGTTCCTGCTGCTGCAGGTTTTAAAACAACTTTAGAAGCTCCAAAAACTCCTTCAACTCGATAAGGTATTGTTCGGTTATCTATTAAGTTAAAAGAATTTAAAGATTTTTTTGCAACACGAGAAGCTTTATTAATAGATTCAGGAACTTCTCCCGCTTTTCCTGTTCCTATGCCTACTTTTCCTTTTCCGTCTCCAGCAATCACTAAAGTTGAAAAAGAAAAATGACGACCACCTTTAACCACTTTTGTCACTCGGTTAATAGAAACAACTCTTTCATTTAATTCTTGTAAATCTTTATCCAGCATAAATATCCTTTTTGTTTAAAATTTTAAACCCGCTTTTCGAGCTCCTTCAGCAACCGCTTTAACTCGTCCATGATAAATAAAGCCTCCACGATCAAAAACAACTTCTTTAATTTTTTTATCTAAAGCTTTTTTTCCAATAGTTTCACCAACTTTATAAGCATTGTCTAATTTATTTTTTTCACCGTTTTTTATTTTTAAAGAAGAATAAGATTCTAGAGTTTTTCCAGAAACATCATCAATGATTTGAACATACATATGTTTTTGACTTCTAAAAATATTAAATCTAGGGCGCTCAGCAGCACCTGTTATTTTTTTACGAATACGAGCTTTGTTTTTTAAATGCTTACGATTTTTTTGAGGTTGATTCTTTTTTAATTTAATTCTTATCATGCTTTTTTCTCTCCTCCCCCTGATTTACCGGCTTTACGACGAATAACTTCATCTGTATATTTCACGCCTTTTCCTAAATAAGGCTCTACCGGTCGATAATTTCGAATTTGATAAGCCACTCGACCTACCAACTCTTTATCTTTGCCTTCAATTAAAATTTTAGTTTGTTTATCGACTTTGACATCTATGCCCTCTGGAATTTTATGAGTAATAGGATGAGAATAACCTAGATTAAGTTCCAAATTTTTTCCAGAAACAGAAGCTCTATAACCCACTCCATTGAGTTCTAAGCCTTTGCTCCAACCTTTTGAAACACCAATAATAGCATTTTGAATTAAAACACGAGACAAACCATGAAGTGATTTTGTTTTTTTATCTTCGCTTTTTCTTGAAATAGATATTTTTCCATTCTCCTGTTTAAATTCCAAATTTTCATGCAAAGGAATCTGCATAGATTTTCCACCTGATTGAACAAGAACCTGTCTTTCAGGAGATAAGGAAACTTCTACTCCTTTTTCTACATCAATAATTTGTTTACCTATTCGTGACATTACAAACCTCAGTTACCAAATTTGGCACAAAACTTCCCCACCGACTCTTTTTTTTCTGGCTTCTTTACCACTTAAAATACCTTGATTAGTGCTTAAAATAACCATCCCATATCCTGATCGTATTTCTTTAATTTCATTAGATTTCATATAAAAACGACACGAAGGCTTGCTCATTCTTTGAATAGTGCTTATAGCAGGTTCTTGTTTTCTGTCATATTTTAAATAAATACGCATCAATCCCTGCTTGCCATCCTCAGCAACTTTATAACCTCTAATGTAGCCATATTGTTCTAGCTTACTCGCTATGTTTTTTCTCATATTAGAATTGGGCACATCGACCTTTTCTTTTTTAGCTGAAATAGCATTTCTAATGCAAGTACAAAAATCACCAATAGTATCCATAACTAACTCCTTACTATTTCCTAAAAGGAAATCCTAAATGTCCTAACAAATCCTTAGCTTCTGCATCTGTTTTTGCAGAAGTATTAATTGTAATATTCATACCTCTTATAGATTCAATTTTGTCATAATTAATTTCAGGAAAAATAATATGTTCTTTTATTCCCATATTGTAATTTCCACAACCATCAAAACCTTTTGGAGATAAGCCTTTAAAATCACGAACTCTTGGTAAAGCAAAATGAACAAGTCTATCAAAAAAAGACCACATTTTTTCTCGTCTTAAAGTCACTCGAGATCCTAACGACATTCCTTCTCTTAGTTTAAAATTGGCGATCGCTTTTTTAGCTTTTGTAATAACCGCTCTTTGCCCTGCTATTAAACTCAAATCTTCTTGAACAGATTTTAATATTTTTGGATTTTTCACAGCTTCACTAACACAAGTATTGAGAACAATCTTAGTAATTTTAGGAATTTGCATAGAACTTTTATAAGATCTATCTTTTTGTAATTGAGAACGAACTTGTTTATTATAAAGTGTTTTTAAAGTAGACATTATTATAAAACCTCCGGAGCCATAGAAGCAATTTTTACAAAGTTTTTTCCTCTAAGTTCTCTTGCAACAGGCCCAAAAATACGAGTCCCTACAGGTTCTTTATTGTTATTCACCAATACTGCTGAATTTTCATCAAAGCGTATTGCTGTTCCATCTCCTCTTCTAATTTGGTGAGATGTTCTTACAATAACAGCACGAGCCTTATCTCCTTTTTTAACTTTAGAATTAGGTAAGGCGCTTTTTACCGCTACAACAATGATATCTCCAACAGAAGCTGTTCTACGACGAGTACCACCTAAAACTTTAATACATTGAATCACTTTTGCTCCCGAATTATCAGCAACTTTTAATTTAGATTGAACTTGTATCATACAGACACCTCTGGAACTGAATTCGCTTCTAAAACTTTTATTAAATTCCATCTTTTTGTTTTACTCAATGGACGCGTTTCAAAAATACTAACCAAGTCCCCTTCTTTTGCTGAATTTTTTTCATCATGAACCTTGAATACAGAAGATTTTTTAATGTATTTTTTATATTTTGGATGAGGAACTGAGTTATAAACCAACACAGATATTGTTTTCTCCATTTTATGAGAAACAACTTTTCCGGTTAAAATATTTTTATGACCTCTTAATTTATTTTTTATCATTTTTTACTCCTTTTTGAAAAGAAAGAGCGGTTTGAACACGAGCGATATCTTTCCTTAAAAGTCTAATAGTTAACGGATTAGGCAACCTTTGCATTTTTAATTTCATACGAGAATCAAATAAATTTTTACGCAATTCTTGTAATTTTTTAATTAATTCTTGGTATTTTAAATTTTTAATTTCTGAAAATTTCATACTTACATCTCTCTTTTTATAAATTTACATTTAAAAGGAAGCTTATAAGAAGCTAATCGAAAAGCCTCTTTAGCTTGAATTTCTGTAACTCCACTTATTTCAAATAAAATTCTTCCTGGTTTTACAATTGCTGCCCAAAATTCTATATCTCCCTTACCAGAACCCATACGAGTTTCTAGAGGTTTTTTTGTAATAGGACGATCTGGAAAAACTCGAATCCATAATTTTCCACTTCTTTTAACATAACGAGAAATAGCAATACGACTTGATTCAATTTGACGATCTGTCATTCGCCCTGAAGTTAGACTCATTAAAGCATAATCACCAAAAGAAAGATCAGAACCTCTTTTAGTTAATCCTTTAAACTTAGAACGATGTTGGCGACGCCATTTTACATTTTTAGGGCTTAGCAACTGTTATCTCCGGTTTTTTAACTTCTTTATTCCGATAAAAATCTCCATGATAAATCCAAACTTTTATTCCTGTTGTTCCGTAAGTTGTAAAAGCCGTTGCTTCTCCATAATCAATATTAGCTCTTAAAGTATGAAGAGGAATTCTTTTTTCATTATATCCTTCAGATCTTGCTATCTCTGCTCCATCTAATCTTCCTGCAACTTTAATTTTAATTCCACGAACACCACGACGAATAGCAGATGCAATGGCTTTTTTAAGCGCTCGTCTCCAAGACACTCTTTTTTCTAATTGAAGAGCAATATTTTCTGCAACTAATTGAGCGTCTATATCAGGCTTTCTCACTTCTTGAATTCTAAGTACAACTTTATTTGTTGTTTGTGTTTGAATATCTTTTGTAATGGAATCTATTCCAACACCTTTTTTACCGATAACAACTCCCGGTCTAGAAGTAAAAATAATCAACTTAACATGATCTGCAGTTCTTTCTATTTCAATTTTAGAAATCCCGCCGCCTTTAAGTTTGTTTTTTATATATTTTCTTAATTGGTAATCTTCTTTTATGTTTTTTCCAAAATCTCTATGTTTTGCAATCCAACGAGATCGCCAATTAAAAATAACACCTGTTCTTAATCCAATTGGATTTATCTTCTGACCCATAATGCTTACCTTTCACTCAAAACTAAATTAATGTGACTCTGCTTTCTTTTATAAGGAAAAGAAGTACTTCTAGCAGAAGGACGGAATCTTTTTAAATGAGGACCTTGGTTAACGAAAATAGATTTAATATAAAGATTATTAACATCTATAACTTTTTTTTGTTCCGCATTTGCTAAAGCAGATTCTAAAAGTTTTTTCATAAAACCACTCGCTTTACGGCCACTGTAAGACAGAATATTAAAAGCTTCATTCACATTACGGCCTCTTATAAGATTAGCCACTTCGCGAGCTTTTAAAGTTCCTATTCTTCCATATTTTAAACAAGCTTTAACTTCCATTTTTTAATTCCTTATTTTTTAACATCCGATGATTTTTTATCTCCAGAATGGCTATTAAAATGACGAGTTAAAACAAATTCTCCCAATTTATGACCGATCATATTTTCAGAAATATAAACGGGAACAAATTTTTTACCATTATGAACTGCAAAAGTTAACCCAACAGCATCGGGAGTAATTGTAGATCGACGAGACCAAGTCTTGATTACTTTTTTGTCTCCTGAATCTTTTGATTTTTTGATTTTTTCAATCAAATGATAATCGACAAAAGGTCCTTTTTTTACTGAACGAGGCATAGCTTATTTTTTCCTTTTTTTCCTACGAGTAACAATCATTTTGTTTGTTCTTTTATTATTTCTAGTTTTTAAACCTTTACAGTATTTTCCCCAAGGAGTCATTGGATGATTTCCTTTACTAACTCCTTCTCCTCCTCCTAAAGGATGATCGATAGGATTCATAGACATACCTCTAACACTAGGGCGTTTTCCTCTCCATCGATTTCTTCCTGCTTTTCCCCATTTGATATTTTCATGTTCTGCATTACCAACTTGCCCAACAGAAGCTCTGCAATTGGATAAAACTCTTCGAATTTCTCCTGAAGGCATTTTTAACTGAGCATAATTATCAACATGAGCGACAACTGTTGCTTGAGCTCCTGCGCTTCTCACCATTTGCCCACCTTTACCAGGTTTCATTTCAATATTATGAATAGGAGTCCCTAAAGGCATAAAAGATAATGGCAAACAATTGCCTGGTTTAATATCTATTTTTTCATAACTAGAAATAATTTGATCCTCCACTTTTAGCCCTACAGGAGCTAAAATATAAGCTTTTCGTCCATCAGCATAATGAAGTAAAGCAATTCGACAAGTTCGATTGGGATCGTATTCTACAGAGAAAACTTTAGCAGGAACATTCACTTTATCTCTTTTAAAATCAATGATTCTATAATATTTTTTATGCCCTCCGCCATGGTGACGAACAGTAATTCGACCATAGTTATTTCTTGCTGATTTTTTATTCAAACCTACAATAAGAGATTTTTCAGGTTTAGAGCGAGTGATATTCGCAAAATCTGAAACTGAACGATTTCTTGTAGAAGAATTTCTTGGTCTATAATTTTTAATACCCATAATTAACTTCCTTCAAAAACTCCAATTTTTTCGCCATCTTTTAAGCGAATATAAGCTTTTTTGAAATACTTTACTTTTCCAACACCTGCTTTTGTTTTACGAGTTCGGTAACGACCTATTGAGGTTTTCACGCTAGCAACCTTAACTTTAAAGTATTTTTCAATATGATGTTTGATAGTCAATTTATCAGCTTTTCGATCGACCTCAAAAACATAAGTATTATGAGCTGCTAAAAAATTATTTTTTTCTGTTACTAAAGGTTTTTTAATCACATAAGACATTAAGATTCTCCACACTTTTTAGATAAAGTTTTTAAAGTAGAAGATGTAAGAACTAATCTATCAAATTTTAAAAGATCATAAACATTCAAACCTTCTATAGATATAAATTTAAATTTTTTAAGATTTCTGCAAGCTTTTTTAAAGTTTTTATCTTGAGTTTCATCCACCAAAAGAGCTTTATCCCAACCCATTTTTTTAAAATAGGTATTAACTTCTTTTGTTTTTCCTTTTTCAGCACGCATATTTTCTATAAGAACTATTTTTTTCTCATTAAAAAGATAAGATAAAGCTGTATTTAAAGCTTTTTTGCGAGTTGCTTTTGGTAAAGCCCATCCATAAGAACGAGGTTGTGGCCCATGAGCAACTCCTCCACCTTCTAATAAAGGAGAACGAATAGATCCTTGACGAGCATTTCCTGTTCCTTTTTGGCGAAAAGGCTTTTTTCCACCTCCACTGACTTCTGATCGAGTTTTTGCTTTATGAGTTCCGCTTCTTTTAGAAGCTCTTTGCCAATGAACAACTGTTTGTAAAAGAGATTTATCTAAAGATTTACCAAAAATTTCTTCAGGAAGATTCGCTTGAGACACAGATTTGCCTTCCCAATTTAAAACATCTAATTTCATGCATTCTCCATTTTTTGAAGAGTCACAAGAGTATTTCTAGATCCTGGAACAGCTCCTTTAATAAAAATCATTCCTTCTTGAGGTAAAACATCTACAACTTTTACATATTGACTTTGTTTTTTAAAACCACAATGACCTGGCATTTTACGACCTGGCATAACTCGAGCAGGTTCTGTATGTTGACCAATCGAGCCTATTCTTCTATGAGATTTAGATCCATGACTAGCACGACCACCTGCAAAATTCCAACGCTTCATAACTCCTGTAAAACCTAAACCTTTTGTTTGGCTTGTAAGTTTTAAACGATCTCCTTTTTTTACAGTTTCAATAGATAATTCCTGACCAACTTTAATTCCTTCAGGCAAATCTTGTCGAATCTCTTTAACATAACGAGCTCCTTCTTTAAATCCTGCTGGAGTAAGATGTTTAATAAGAGCTTTGCTACATCTTTTATTTTTTTGAGGCTTACAAGCTAGTTGAATAGCAGTATAGCCTTCTTTTTCTTTTGTTTTTATTTGAGAAACTTTCCAAGGCTCGTATTGAAGAGCTGTTACGGGAACGCAATCTCCATTATCTTCATAAAATGAAGTCATCGATAATTTAAAAGCAAAAAGACCTTGTAACTTTAATTTTGAATCTGTTTTTTCTTCTGATTTGCTCTCAGTTGCTTTGGCTTCAGTTTTGACTTCTGGAGCTTTTGCTTCTGGTTTCTTATCAGTAGCTTTTACTTCTGGAGCTTTTGCTTCTGGTTTCTTATCAGTAGCTTTTACTTCTGGAGCTTTTGCTTCTGGTTTCTTACCA
>JBPCUO010000079.1:0-7859 GCA_051011135.1 Bdellovibrionales bacterium | reverse complement strand
GTTTCTGGATAAAGAGGTCGCCCGTCGTATTGTAAAATCGATTTGAGTTTTGAAGCTTCAAAAGGGAATTCTTTACTTAAAAGAGTTTTCAGCTGAGCACCTTGGTTTTGCTCCACCACAAAAACAGTAGAATGTTTTTTTAAAAAAGTTTTAACACTTTTTGGAAAAGGATAAGATCGAACTCTCATGTAGTTGGTAAGTTTCCCATCTTGTTCCCACTCGGATCGAACTTCTTGAATGGCTTTTTCATTATTTCCAAAAGTTACAAAAGCGACAGAAGTTTTTTTTGAATCATCAATAATAGGTTCAGGCATCATGGTTTGAGCGGTTTCCCATTTTCTTTTTAATTTTTTTAATTTGCTGGAATAATCTTCAGGAGATTCAGAGTATTCTGCTTTTTCATTATGTCCGGAGCCTCTGGTGAGATAAGCAGCTTCAGGGTGGGGGGTTCCCGGTAAAGTTCTGTAAGAAACACCATCTTGGTCTTCGTCTTTATAACGAGCAAAGTCTTTTTTAAGAAGATCTGATTCTTTTAAAACTTTTCCTCTTTTAAGATGAGCTTTAACATCTTTAAAAGTGGGGCTTATTTGTAAATTCATTCCTAAATCCAGATCACTTAATAAAACAATAAGAGTTTGAAGCTCTTCTGCTAAATCAAAAGCTTGTTGGCTTAATGAAAAACATTCTTCAGGATTTCCCGGTATTAAAACAATAGGAGAAGTATCTCCGTGAGATAAAAAACAAGAAGATAGCAGATCTCCTTGTTGAGTTCGTGTAGGAAGACCTGTGGAAGGACCTGCTCTTTGAACATTACAAAGGACAGCTGGTATTTCTGAAAAATAAGCAAGCCCCGCGGCCTCATTCATTAAAGACAATCCTGGGCCAGAGGTTACCGTCATCGCTCTTAAACCTGTCCAACCTGCTCCAATGACTTGAGTGAGTGCTGAAATTTCATCTTCTGATTGAAGGACTAAAAACTTTTTAGATCCCTCCTGATCTTTTTGATATTGATTGGCAAATTTTTCAAAAGTATCTGCTAGAGAAGAGGCCGGAGTAATAGGGTACCACGATAAAAACTGACATCCTGAAAATAAAGCTCCAAGAGCAATTGCTGTATTTCCATCAATAAGAATAGAATCTTTTACAAGAGCTTGGGGCATAAGCTTCGTTTTTAATTGAGGAGCTAGAGGATGTTTTTCAGCGAGCTCTCGTCCTTTGAGAAAAGCTTTTAAATTCCAATCCAATAGTTTAGGAGATATTTTTGAATTTTTAAAATAATCTTCAAAAACTTTTTGGCAAAGATCTTCTTTGATATCAAGCCATTTTGTAATGAGCCCTATATACAAGATATTTTTTAAAAGAATTTTAATTTTTGGAGACGCCTCTTTAAATTCTAAAAGACTTTGACTCATAGGAAGCTTATAGTGACATCCTTGAAAAGAAATTTTTTCTTTATGTTTTTCATCAGTATGTTTTTCATCTGTAATAAGCATGCCGTTTGGTTTTAAATTTTTAAGACTTTTCACTAAGGATTGAGGATCGAGACTAATAAGTAGATCCACTCGAGGTTCATAAGCCGTATGAGCTTCAGAATTAAGACGAAGATTATAAGAGCAGGCCAGTCCTGCAATATTGGAAGGGAAAAAATTGTAAGAGCCTACAGGCCATCCCACGCGAAATAATATTTTTGTTAAAATTTGATTGGCAGACAAGCTTCCTGTCCCATTGATGGTATCTATTTGTAAAGACAGGTTTTTCATGACCTCATTTTTTTAGCATAGTTTGATCTAGTAAGGCTATTTAGAAACCAGATTTTTTGCTGATTTTTAATAGATAATTCTTGTTTTTAAAGAGGTTTTTAATTCCAGCATTTTTTGACAAAGACTTTCATGATCTTTTGTTTCAACATCCATAACAAGATAACCAATGGATTCATGAGTGGAAAGATATTGATGAGTAATATTCACACCCATTTGAGAGACGATTTTATTAATTTCGCTAAGCACTCCCGGTTGGTTTCTATGAACATTAGAAATTCTTTTAGAATTTTCAGGAATAGGAGGGAGTTGTAATTTTGGAAAATTCACAGAGTTTTCTGTAGATCCATAAAGAATAAAGTTTTTTAAATGATCTGAAACTTCTTGAGCAATCGATTTTTGAGCTTCTTCTGTGCTTCCTCCAATATGAGGAGTTAAAATGACTTTTTTTGAGTTTTGAAGTGGGGATTCAAAAGACTCTTCTTTATGAGAAGGCTCTTTAGGAAAAACATCTAAAGCGGCTCCTGCAAGGTGGCCTGAATCCAAAGCTTGTTTTAAATCAGAAATAGAGACGACCGTTCCACGACTGGTGTTGATCAGTCGAGATCCTTTTTTCATTAATTGTAATTCCTTTTTAGAAATAAGGTTTTTGGTTTGCGAAGTTTCAGGGACATGTAAAGTCACAAAATCCGCTTGCTTTAAAAGACTTTTCATATCGGAAGTTGGTTTTGCATTTCCTATAGGAAGTTTTTTTAATAAATCATAATAAATGATTTTCATTCCTAAAGATTCAGCAAGAACGCTGACTTGACTTCCTATATGTCCATATCCAATGATTCCTAAAGTTTTTTCACGAACTTCAAATGCTCCCTGAGCCGTTTTATTCCACTGTCCTTTGTGGATAGAGGCTTGCGAAAGATCAAAACGATTTCTGGAAAGGCTAATGATAAAAGAGATGATTAATTCTGCAACACTTCGTGTATTGCTATAAGGAGCATTAAAAACAACCACACCTTTTTCTAAAGCCGTTTTCAGATCAATTTGATTCACTCCTATGCAAAAAGCACCGATACAAAGAAGATCATCGGCTTGATTTAAAACCTCTTCAGTGACATGAGTTCTAGATCGAGAACCTAGGATAGAAATACCTTTTAGTTTTTGAATTAAGGCTTTAGCGTCTAAAGCAAGAGGGATTTCTTCAACAATACAGCGGCTTTCCTCTAAAGCCGGTTTGGCTTGAGCATGTAAGCCTTCTAAAAAAAGAGCCTTGTAAGCAAAAGATTTTTTATTCAATGTATCAACCTTTCTGGATTAAGGGTTTATTATTAGCACAAAAGTATAGACGAGACAATTATTGCTACCTTAAAAGAAAGGACTTTTATAGAGTATAAAAATCAAAGGAGGAATTATGTATAAAAAATATGGAATCATTTTTTTAGTTCTTTTTGTTTTTGGATTTGGTTTTGAAAGCTTAGGGAAGAGAAAAAAGAAAAGATCTCCTAAATGGTCTGTTTCGATCACTAATGGATATACTTTTTATAGTAAGAAAAAGAAAAGCAGTATCAATGCTTCTGAGTTTTGGGATCATTTAGATGGCCAGATGAATACTTTTTTTTCATCGTTAGATGTTGGTCGAAATTTTGGGTATTATGAAATTGGAGGTCGAATTCAATTTATAGGTCCGACTTTTATTTCCCCTTATTTGAGGTGGAATATAATTAGCAAAAATAAGAAAAACATATTGAAACCGGCTTTAACTTTAGGTGTGGTTCCTTCTGATTTAGTAGGAGCTTATGCCAAACTTAGTTTAGGTATCGCTGTGAATCGTTATTTCGTAATACATCCTTTTGCGGGTTTTTATGCTTGGTATAAAAACAAAGATAATGTTGAATACGAAAGATTCAACCATCATGCCAATGGTGGCTTGAGCTTGAACTTATATTTTTAAATCTTTTTTATCAAAAAGTGGGATGACTTTAAGACCTTCTTTTAAAAGAGGGTCTAAAGTTTCCCCTCTATGAATTAAACATAAAACACAATCAATAATTGCTCCTTGATCTCGTAACTGTTTGGCAGATTTGAGAACTTGTCCCCCTGTTGTAATAACATCTTCTATAATACAAAGCTTTTTCCCTTTGATATCTCCTCCTTCACAAATTTTTTGAGTTCCATACTCTTTGGCTTTTTTTCGAACAAAATAACAAGCTAGATTTGTTTTTAAAGATAAGGCTACTCCAAGAGCAATTCCTCCCATTTCTAAAGCGGCTAGCGCTTGAGTTTCTTTTGGTATTAAGGGAGCTAGATGATTTGCGACTTCTAATAATAATTGAGGTGAGGATTCCACTTGGTATTTATCAAAATATTCTTTAGAGGTGATTCCTGACCTTAAAGTGAAATTTCCCTGTAGATAACAGCTTTCGAGGATTTTTTGAGCTAAAACTGATTTTTCCATCTCTTTTATTTTGTGTTAATTTAAAGATATGTCAAATGATAAGTCTTCTTTAAAAGAGCAGGTAAAATCTTTTCCGAATACTCCCGGTGTTTACATCATGAAAAATGGTCACAATAAGATTTTATATATTGGAAAAGCAAAATCTCTTAAAACAAGAGTTTTGGCTTATTTTAATACCAACAATCTTACTTTAAAAAATCAATTTTTAGTTCATCAAATGAAAGTCATAGATTATTGGATGACCAAAAATGAAGTAGAGGCTTTTTTATTAGAAGCTTCTTTAATTAAAAAACATAAACCTCGTTACAATGTTCGCTTAACAGATGATAAAAATTATCCTTACATTCGTTGCAGTATGGGAGATTCATTTCCTAGATTTTATTTTGAAAGGCGAGTTAAAGATTCCCAGTCTCTTTATTTTGGACCTTACACTCAAGGATCTTTCACTCGTCAAATGCTTGATTTTTTAAATCAAAACTTTCAATTAAGAGATTGTTCCGATGCGGATTTTAAAACAAGGAAACGACCTTGTTTGATTCATCAAATGGGATTTTGCACAGCTCCTTGTGTGGATCTTGTGAGCGAAAAATCCTATAGAAAACAAGTTCAAAAAGCTCTTCGATTTTTACGGGGCCAACATAAAGGATTGATAAAAACTTTGCAGCAACAAATGAATCAGTTTTCTAAAGAGTTTCGTTATGAAGAAGCAGGACGAATCCGGGATTATTTAAAAGCCATTGAGATGATCGACCAACATCAATCTGTGATTCAAAACAGCGATAAAGATAAAGATGTTGTTATTGCTGTAGGAGATGAAAGAGGCACCCTTTTAGAATTTCTTCATTTAAGAAAGGGGCGATTGATTAGTAGTCATCACTCTTTTCTACCAAAAACTCTTCCCGAAGAAGAGCCTTTACTGTCTTATTTGAATCAGTATTATCAAGAAAACATCATCCCCGATGAGTTGCTTTTAGAGATGAATATTCAAAAACTTTCTCTTCAGGTTTTAGAGCAGGTTTTGAGTCAAAAAAAGCAAAACCCTTGTAAAATCTTTTTAAAAACTGAAAAAGAAGATGAGGGTTTGATTCAACTGGCTTTAAAAAATGCCAGAAATCATTTTGAAGATGCAGTTAAAAAAAGCGAAAGCCGACAGGATATTTTATTAGAAATTAAAAATAAATTTCATTTAAAACAACTTCCTTTAAGAATTGAGTGTTATGATATTTCTCATTGGCAAGGCTCTCATACTATAGGATCTCAAGTTGTTTTTGAAAATGGACTTCCTTTTAAAAAAGAATATCGCCTCTATCAATTAAAACAAGCCCGCCAAAAAGATGATTATGCGAGCTTAAAAGAAGTTTTAGAAAGGCGTTTAAAACATACGGAGTATGAGGATCCAGATTTTATTTTAGTGGATGGAGGTCGCGGACAATTAGGAGTTGTTCATCGAGTTCTTAAAGATTTGAATCGAGCGGAAATTCCTCTCGTGTCTCTAGCAAAAGATCGCGTTCAATCAGATATCAAAAGTTCTTCTTTAGTTTCGTCAGGGGAGAGATTTTACTTAGTGGGTCGGAAAAATCCTGTTTCTTTTTCCTCTTCTTCTCCTGCGTTTTCTTTATTATTACAAATTCGCGATGAGGCTCATCGTTTTGCGATAACGGCTCATAGAAGAAAAAGAGATCGAGATTTTTTAGTGGGAGATCTAGATCAAATTAAAGGCTTAGGATTTAAAACGAAGCAAAAACTTTTTGATCATTTTAAATCTTTAGAATCTTTAAAAAGAGCAACTGAACAAGAGCTTTTAGATCTTCCTTTTCTATCAGAAAAATTAGCTCATCAAATAAAACTTTACTTTTCTAACCCTAAAAAGTAACTTAATAAAATCAATCATGTCTTTTTCTTATGTTTCAGAAGTTTTAGGTGTTAAAAAATATTTATGTCCTAAAAATATTTGGTCTCTTCGTCACATTAAAGGAAATGTGCCTTGCGATGTTTTGGTTTTAATTCAAGGAGAAGCAAGTTTAACGCAACAAGAGTTGTTGAAAAAAATTCTTTCTTCTGTTCAAATTTCTTCTTATACGATTTTAGAATTAAAAGATTTAAATATGTTGGAATCTGCTATGCGCACTATAGAAAATAATAAATGGACTCGTTTGGCAATTGGATTTGGTCAGGATTTATCTTATGCTCATTTTAAACATGTTACATATTTAAAAACTTATTTTTTAAAAGAGTTAGAGGGAGCAGGTCCTGAAATTCAATCTCGAAAAAAACAATTATGGTCAGAGTTAAAAAAATGGAACGCTTAAAAAAGTTTTTAATATTTTCTGTGCTTTTTTGGTTTTGTTTTCAAAATCAATCTTTAGCCTGCACAATAGAAGTTCCTGTTAAATCAGCCATCACTCCTGTGACTTTAGATGTGGTTCAAAGATCTATTGAATTTGCTAAAAAAGCAGGTTGCTCTTCTCTTTTAATGACGATAGACACTCCCGGTGGAAGTCTTTCTGCCACTAAGCTCATTATTCAAGAAATTTTAAATTCTCCTTTTCCTTTTTTGTGTTTTATCCATCCTTTAGGAGCGCAAGCCACAAGCGCAGGAGCGATCATCTTACAATCTTGTCATGTTAATGGAGCTTTAAAAGGAACTCATTTAGGAGCTTCAACTCCTGTTTTATTAGGCAAGGATCTTGATAAAGATAGCGATATGAGAAAAAAAGTTATGAATGACACGATTGCTTTTGTAAAAACGCTAACTCAATTAAGAAAACGAAATGAAAAGTTTGGAAAAGATATTGTGGTTCAAGCTAAATCTGTAACGGCTCAAGAAGCTTTTCGCCTTAAAGCCATAGATTTTGTGGGAGTGACAAAAAAAGATTTTTTAAATTTTTCTAAAGGGCGATTGGTTGAGATGTCTCAAGGGAAAAAGCAAAAAGTGGAAGTGGGAGATGTAAAAATAATTCCTCTGGGTTTTCGATATAATATTCTGACTTTTTTTGCAGATCCTCAGCTTTTGTACCTGATCTTTTTAGGAAGTTTGATGTTGATTTATTTTGAATTTACAAATCCAGGATTATTAATCCCTGGTGTGGTGGGTGGAATCGGTTTGATTCTTTCCTTAATAGGTTTAAATACTTTAAGTGTTGTTTGGGGAGCTGTTGCTTTAATTTTTTTAGGATTGGCTTTATTTCTATTAGAAATGTTTGTCCCCAGTTTTGGTGTCCTTGGAGTGGGTGGAATTGTTTCTTTTGTCATAGGAAGTATTTATCTTTTTGACCCTTCAGAAATGGGAGGCTATCAACTTCCTTTATCTTTAATTCTTGGAGTTTCTTTATTTTTTGGATTTTTAATGTTGGGAGCGGCCTATCTGGCTTTCAAAACTTTAAATTTGAAAAAAAGAGATACAGGCTTAGAAGAACTTATTGGAAAAACAGGAGAAGTGACAAAAGTTTCAGATAAAACGAATGTGACAAAGGGTTGGTTGCTTATTCATGGAGAAAATTGGAAGTTTTCTTCTAAAGATAATTTGAAAGCAGGTGACTCTGCTAAAGTTCTTGGTTACAGTAAGATGGTTTTAAAAGTTCAAAAAGTGGAGGATGTTTTATGACTTGGATGTATATAGGTGTTGGTGTGCTTGTTTTGTTAGCCAATAT
>JBPCUO010000078.1:0-3255 GCA_051011135.1 Bdellovibrionales bacterium | reverse complement strand
TCATTTTTTAGCAAAGTTAGAAAGCAACTTTGATTGCCAGATTGAGTTTGTTTCTCTTTCTCATTCTTCTTATCTAATAAAAGAGGATATGTTTTGTGATAAAGATCTTCTAGGATTTCCTTTTTTTCTGGAAGATACACTGTGTGGGTATTTTTTAATTTCAAGCACAAGCTTGGGCATAGGCTCAAGTCAAAGCTTGAACAAAAAAACTTTTCAATTATTAAAGCTAATGATTGAAGAAGGCTTAAAAGATTTTTCTTCTTTTTATAAAAACTCTGCGATTTTATCTCAATTCAAAAAAATTGATTCTAATATTATTCCTTTTACAAAAAACCATAGAGAAGAAACCACACAATAAAATCTTCTCTTTGTCTTAAAATAATTATAGGATTAAAAGGAGAAGAGGCGGAATGGAAAATTTCTTAAAAGAATATTTTGGAGATGAGGATTTTCAACAAGAAAAGTTATTAGGAGATGGAGGACATCGTTTATACACCCGAATTGTGGCTTCTTCTGGAAAGACTTATATTCTTATGTCTTCAGGCCCTCGAGACCCTAGTTTAAAAGATTTCGTATCGATTCAAAAACGATTACAAAAGAGCGATTGCCTTGTTCCTAAAATTTTTAAAGAAGATTTTTCAAAAGGATTTTTGCTGATGGAAGATCTTGAGTCTCAAAGATTAGAAGATGTTGCGGATCAAGGCGGATGGAAAGATTATTATCAAAAAGCGCTGGATCAACTTATTCATTTACAAAAAATTCCTTGTAAAGATCAGGATGTTAAATTTAATCAGACTTTTTTAACAAAAGAAGTGGAAGTGGCCTCGTCTCGCTTAGAGCAATTTGTGGAAGCTGTTTTGCAAAAAAAGGCGCCAGTTAAGCCACCTGCTTTTGTGGAAGAAATGGAGCAAGTCATCATGCAAATCGCAGAGACTTTTTTCGTGTATTGCCATAGGGATTTTCATAGTAAAAATTTAATGCTCTATAAAGAGGGGATTTATTTGTTAGATTTTCAAGATGCAGGAGCGGGGCCTTGGCTGTATGACCTGACAAGCTTAGTCTATGATAGTTATGTATCCTTAACTGATTTACAAAAAAAAGACTTGATACAATATTACTTACAAAAAAGCCGGTTTAAAAATCTGAGTTTATCTAAGGCACAATTTTTGGTGGAGCTTCAATTTTTACAAAGAGGATTAAAAGCTTGTGGCTGTTTTGCTGGCTTTTATAATGCGGATCAAAAAACCACCCATTTAAAATATATAAAGCCGACTTTAGAAAATTTGATCAAGGTCGCTCAAAATCAAAATTATGTGTCTATAGCAATTTACCTTAAAGATTTAAAAAATCTTCTGGAAGCTCCATCTTTTGATGAAATTTCTTTGAAATAAAGGTATTCTTTTTTAGAAATGAAAGCTTTTATTTTATGTGGAGGTTTAGGAAGTCGCTTAAGGCCTTTTACTTATAGTCGACCTAAAACATCAATGCCTTTTTTAAATTTACCCCTCCTTGCTTATGGATGGTTTTATCTAGAGCAACTGGGAGTTTCTCATTTTATTTGTAATAGTTATTTATTTCCTGAAAAATTAAAATCCAACTTGGAATCTCTTAAGCGCGAGGATCAACAAACAGTTGTTGTTCACGAAAAAAAGATGCTCATATCAGGAGGTGGTTTTTATAATGTTAAAAATTTTTTTAAAGAAGAAAAGCACTGTGTTTATTTTAATGGAGACAGTTTATTTTTTCCCTCTCGATTAAGCCTTTTACAAGACTTCAAAGAGGATTTTCAAAAAAGTTCTTTTGAGGGATCTCTTTTTGGAATCGCTACTCCTACTATAGATGAAAAGCGGCAGTATCTTTGGCTGGATAAAAACAGCATTTTAAGAGAAATTGATTCGAGCGAAAACTTATTAAAAAAAGGACTTGTATTAAAAAACTCAAAAAATTTAAAAGAGGGAGAACTTCGCGCTGTTCAGTTTACGGGCCTGGCTTTATTTTCTCAAAAATTTTTAGAGACTTTAAGCCCTACTAAACATCATATTTTTTTAGATGTTATGCGGCCTCATTTAAAAGAAGCTTGCTATAAGATGTTTGTGGACGAAAAGGGTCTTTTATTAGAGGGAGGAGAAAAGGGTCCTTATTTAAAAGCTACAGAGTTTTGCTTAAAAGCTTTATTTGCCAAAGACACATCAGCCATCGCAAAAGAGACGAGGCGTATTTTGGAAGCTGTCTTCAAACGCTTTGATCCTCAGGATCAACAGGTAGGATTGAAACAAAGCCAAAAACTAAGTCAACAAGCAGGAGCTTTGATTTTAACTCCTTCTCTATTAAAAAATCAGGAAGATTTAAAAGTGGAAGGCTTTGCAGTTTTAGGACCTCAAGTATCTTTTATTGGGAAAAGTTTTTTAAAAAATGTTGTTTTAGGCAAGGGTATTTCTTGGAGAGGAGAGTTAGAAAATAAAACTCTTCTTTTAACTACCTAAAGCGGCTTTTCTTTTAGAAATTTTTTTCTGAGATTCTATAAATTGTTTTTGGGTTCTTCTTTCTTGATAACGACGATGCACCATTAAAAAGATATTATCTTGAACGACACCCACTTGATCTTTTCCAACTGTAACCGTTTTACCAGCAAATTTATTTTTTTTATTTTTTCTAAATTGATCAAAGACACTTTTAAAATCTAAAGAATCATCTTTATCTTTATAACGAGAGGATCTTCTAGAGGAATTTGACGCCACAGATCTTGCTGCTTTTCCAGCTACAAATTTTCCAGCAAAGGCTTCTTCTACTTCTTCTACAACTTCTTCTTCTTCATCCCCCAGCTTTCCTTCTTCTTCCAGCTGCTTTAATTTATTAAATAAGCTTGGATTATTCTTTTTTAAATCTGCCATAAATTCATCAGTCGCTTTTTTTACAACCGGATTACTTTTTGAAACTTTAATTCCATCAGGGTTTGTAACTTTTATTTTTCCATCAGGAGTAATTTTCATACAATCATCACACTCAGGAGATTCTTCAAGAAGTGAATTAAATTTATCTATATCAGGTTTAGATATTGTAATACGAGATAAAGGATTTTCCCCATCACTAGGTGCTGTAGGATCACATAATGACCCAGTACATGCATCAGGAGGGGTTGTTGGTGGAGTATCTAGTAAATGAAGACGAGGTTCGTTCATATCTCTGCTTGTATCATAATAGATATCAGCTTGATATGCGGCTGCGATAGACGATAAGGTATAGGATATACAAAGG